>CAJXPN010000854.1 GCA_913058025.1 uncultured Myxococcales bacterium
ATACGAGATTTCTGCCTGTCTCGTGGGCTCGGAGATGTGTATAAGAGACAGCAGAGACTCCGACTCGGTCGGCTCGACCATGAGCGTCCCGGCGACCGGCCAGCTCATCGTCGGCGCGTGGAACCCATAGTCCATCAGGCGCTTGGCCACGTCCGCCACGGTGATCTTCGTCGAGGCCTGGATGGCGCGCAGGTCCAGGATGAACTCGTGGGCCACCGTGCCGCGCTCGCCCGTGTAGAGTATGTCGTAGTGACCGCTCAGCTTCTTCGCGAGGTAGTTCGCGTTCAGGATCGCGATCTCGGTGGCCCGCTTGAGCCCGTCGGGGCCCATCATAGCGATGTAGGCCCATGAGATCGGGAGGATGCCCGCCGAACCGAACGGCGCCGCCGACACCGCGCCCGCCTTCGCCGAGCCCCCGACCGTGTCGTCGAAGCCGTGGCCGGGGAGGTAGGGGGTCAGGTGCTCGGCCGCCGCGATCGGGCCGACGCCCGGGCCGCCGCCGCCGTGCGGGATCGTGAACGTCTTGTGCAGGTTCAGGTGGCACACGTCGACGCCGAAGTCGCCCGGTCGGCAGAGCCCGACCTGGGCGTTCATGTTCGCGCCGTCCATGTACACCTGGCCGCCGCGCTCGTGCACGATCTCGGTGATCTTGCGGATGCCCGACTCGTACACGCCGTGCGTCGACGGGTACGTGACCATGAGGGCCGCGAGGGCGTCCTTGTGCTTCTCGGCCTTGGCCTCGAGGTCCGCCAGATCCACGTTGCCCAGGTCGTCGCACGCCACGACCACGACCTTCATCCCCGCCATCACCGCGCTCGCCGGGTTCGTGCCGTGCGCCGACGACGGGATCAGGCAGACGTTCCTGTGCGACTCGCCGCGACCCTGGTGGTACTCGCGGATCGTGAGCAGCCCTGCGTACTCGCCCTGCGAGCCCGCGTTCGGCTGGAGCGAGACCCCCGGCAGTCCCGTGATCTCTGCGAGCCATGACTCCAGCTCGGTGATCATCTCCCGGTAGCCCGACGCGTTCTCGGGCGCCGTGAACGGGTGCATGTTGGCGAACCCGGGCATCGTCACCGGGACCATCTCCGCGGTCGCGTTGAGCTTCATCGTGCAGGAGCCGAGCGGGATCATCGACGTCGTCAGAGACAGGTCGCGCCGTTGGAGCTCGTACATGTAACGCAGCAGCTCGTGCTCGGAGTGGTGCACGTTGAAGACAGGGTGGGTCATGAACTCCGAGGTCCGCGCGAGCTCGGCCGGGTAGCCCAGGTCCACCTCGCGCGCGATCGCGTCCAGGTCGAACGCCTGCCCCGCGCCTCCCGTCACCGCGACGAGCAGCTCGAGCAGCTCGCCTCGCGTGAGCGCGTCATCGAACGACGCGCTCAGGCGCCCCTCGTCGAACTCTCTGAGCTCGAGCCCGGCCGCGTCGCAGCGCGACGTGATCTCCTCGCGCGCCTCGGGCGTGACGGCGAACGCGACCGTGTCGAACCGGGGCCCGGGGGTGACGTCGAAGCCCGCATGCGTGAGCGCGGCGGCGAACGTCTCGGCGAACAGGTGCACGCGACCGGCGATCCGGCGAAGCCCGTCCGGGCCGTGGTAGACCCCGTACATCGACGCCATCACCGCGAGCAGGACCTGCGAGGTGCAGATGTTCGAGGTCGCGCGGTCACGCCTGATGTGCTGCTCGCGCGTCTGGAGCGCCAGGCGCAGCGCCTGCTGGCCGCGCGCGTCACGCGTCACGCCGACGAGGCGCCCCGGGAGCTGCCGCTTGTACTTCTCGCGCGTGGCGAAGTACGCCGCGTGCGGTCCGCCGTATCCCATCGTCACGCCGAGGCGCTGCGTCGATCCGACCGCCACGTCCGCGCCGAACTCGCCCGGAGCCTTGAGCAGCGCCAGCGACAGGATGTCCGCGGCCACGATCACCAGCGCGCCCACCGCGTGCGCCCGCTCACACAGCGCGCCGAGGTCCCTCGCCACGCCGTCCGTGCTCGGGTACTGCACGAGCACGGCGAACGTGTCCTCGTCGATCGTGAGCGCGTCGTGCGACTCCACGCGCACGGTCACCCCGATCGGCTCGGCGCGCGTGCGCACGACCTCGAGCGTCTGCGGGTGGCAGTCTGCCGCGACCGTGAAGGCGGCCTTCTTGCCTCTCGCCGCGCCGTGGCACAGCGACATCGCCTCGGCCGCCGCCGTCGCCTCGTCGAGCAACGACGCGTTCGCGATCTCGAGCCCCGTGAGGTCCGTGATCATCGTCTGGAAGTTGAGCAGCGCCTCGAGGCGACCCTGCGCGATCTCGGGCTGGTACGGCGTGTACTGCGTGTACCAGGCCGGGTTCTCGAGGATGTTGCGCATGATCACCGGGGGCACCACCGCGCGGTGGTAGCCGGCTCCGATGAACGGCCGCTTGAGCGCGTTGCGCCCCGCGAGCTCACGCGCCCTCACGATCAGCGCCGACTCGTCCGCCGCCGCAGGGAGGTCCAGCTCGCCCTCGAACCGGATCGAAGCGGGCACGGTCGCTTCGACGAGCGCGTCGAGCGAGTCGAACCCGATCGCCTCGAGCATGTGCTCGACTTCGGCGTCGTCGGGGCCGATGTGTCGGTCCGCGAAGCGGTCTGTCGGGGCGAAGAGGTCGAGCTGATCGAGCGTGTTCATCGCGGGTCCTCCGGGCGCGTCGTCGCGCGGGATCGAGGCGCCCAAACATCGGCGCCGACGGAACGAATCGGAGATCTAGCACCCCCGTTCGTTGTTGCGCAATACAACCCGGAGGTTCCCGTTACTCCCCGCCTCCGCTTCGGCGTGGATCACGCCGGTCGAGCCCGATCGAGGAGCGCCTGGCACCTCGCGTCCAGGTGCCTCCCGCTCCCTGACAGCGCCCGCTCGTACCAACGCTGCGCCAGGTCCGGACGCTCCCCCACCCACGCCGCCGCCATCACCGCCGCCGCGCGCGTGGCGTGGTGCGCGTCCTCGGCCAGCGTGAGCAGCTCGTGTGCGCGCCTGCCGTGGGAGATCGCCCCCTCGCCATCCCCCGACCTGTCTCTTATACACATCTCCGAGCC
>CAJXPN010000855.1 GCA_913058025.1 uncultured Myxococcales bacterium
CGAGATTTCTGCCTGTCTCGTGGGCTCGGAGATGTGTATAAGAGACAGGTCATGCTCCGCTGGTGGCGCGAGCACGCCCCGCACATCGAGGTCCTCGCGCACGACCCCTGCGCCCGAGCGTGGCCCCTCGCCGAGCTCTCGCCGCTCGAGGACGCCATCTCGGGCGCGCACGCCCTCGTCGTCGCCGCGGCGCACTCGTCCTTCGCCTCGTGGACCGCCGCAGAACTCACCGGCGTCGGCGCCCCATGCTGGCTCTTTGACTTCCACGGTGTTCTCAGGCAACACGTTTCATCTCTGACCGACTTCGTATACGTCGGCCCTGGCGTCGCAGGCGTCTAGCCTCATTGAGAATTGAAGGAGCGTTCGTATGGGTAGTGATCGCGTGGAAATGTTGCGGCGTAAGTTCGAGTCCGGTGATGCGACGTTCGCCGTCATCGGGCAGGGTTATGTGGGCCTCCCGCTGGCGATGGAGGTCACCGGCGCGGGCATGCGCTGCATCGGTGTGGACATCTCCGAGGAGCGCGTCGCGCAGGCCAACCGTGGCGAGTCCTACATCATCGACATCTCGAACGAGACGCTCAAGGCCGCCGTCGACGCTGGCCTCTACAGCGCGACCACCGACTACGCCGACGTCGCCGAGGCCGACGCGATCTCGATCTGCGTCCCCACCCCGCTGCGCAAGACGCGCGACCCGGACATCTCCTACATCCAGGCCGCCATCAAGGCTCTGCGGCCCCACCTCAAGACCCCGTGCCTCATCGTCCTCGAGTCCACGACCTACCCGGGCACCACCGACGAGATCATCTCCGACATGCTCACGGGCGAGGGCCTCGAGCTCGACGAGGACGTCTTCGTCGCGTTCAGCCCCGAGCGCGTCGACCCGGGCAACCCCGTCTACGGCCTCAAGAACACGCCCAAGGTCATCGGCGGCGTGACCCCCGCGTCCACCGAGCTCGCGACCACGCTCTACAGCCAGTTCGTCGAGCAGGTCCACGCCGTGGGCAACGCCCGCGAGGCCGAGATGGTCAAGCTGCTCGAGAACACCTTCCGCGCCGTCAACATCGCGCTCGTCAACGAGATGATGCTCATGTGCGACCGCATGGACATCGACATCTGGAGCGTCATCGACGCCGCGGGCACCAAGCCCTTCGGCTTCATGAAGTTCACCCCTGGGCCTGGCATCGGCGGCCACTGCATCCCGCTCGACCCGACCTACCTGTCCTGGAAGGCCAAGTCGTACGGCTTCTACAACCGCTTCATCGAGCTCGCGACCGACATCAACGGCAACATGCCGCGCTTCGTCGTCAACAAGCTCGTGCGCCTGATGAACCAGCAGGGCAAGGCGCTCAGCGGCTCCAAGGTCATGCTCCTCGGCATGGCCTACAAGCCCGACATCGACGACCTGCGCGAGTCCCCCGCCCTCGACGTCTGGGCGCTGCTCGAGCGCGAGTGGGGCGTCGAGGTCTGCTACCACGACCCCTTCGTCACCGAGATCAAGTCGCTGGGCGCCAAGAGCACCCCGCTCTCGGCCGAGTCGCTCGCCGGCATCGACGCCGTCGTCGTCACGACCAACCACAAGGGCATCGACTACGACCTCGTCGTCGCCAACGCCCCGCTCGTGCTCGACACGCGCAACGCCATCGAGAGCGCCGCCGAGAACGTCGTTCGCTTGTGACGCCGCGCCAATCGTTGCCCTGTGTCGACAGTGAGAGGACGTGCAGATGAAACATGAGTTCAAGTCAGCGCTCTACCACGCGCTCAAGACACCAACACTCGAGCAGCTCCTCTTCGAGCTCTACCGTGTCGCGCCCACGTCGTATCGTCCACTCGTCCACAAGCTCCTCCCGCACCCCTGGGTCTACGGTCAGGACGAGGTGCGCGACGCGACGCGGCAGGGCGCCGTGTGGCGCCTGCGACCTCGTAACTACTTCCAGTGGCATCAATATTATGGCCTCTTCGACGCCATCGGTATTCTCCTTACCTCCTTGGCCCGAGATGGCGGAGTCGTCTTCGATGTCGGCGCCAACATCGGCTTCTACGGCGTCCTCATGGGCATGGCTTCGGAGGATGCCGAGGTTTATTGCTTCGAGCCACACCCCGTCACCAGCGGCCATGTTCGTGAGCATATCTCCTTGAATCACATGCGCAACGTCGAGCTCGTTCAGGCCGCGCTGAGTGACGCGCCCGGGGTGCTCCCTCTCTATGACCACGGCGGCGGCGATGAGGGGAAGTTCTCGCTGCGCGACGGCGCCGAGGGCATGGGCGCGGTCTCCGTCCCCGTGATCACGCTCGATGCGTTCGTGGCCGAGCGAGAACTCGGGCGCGTCTGCCTGATCAAGGTCGACGTCGAGGGGTTCGAACCTGAGGTGCTCATGGGCGCTCGCGAGACCATTGCCCGCGACGCGCCCTCCTTGTGCCTCGAGATCTCTCCGCAATGGTCCTCGATCGAGCGTGAGTGGTCTTGGCTCGTCGCGCTCGGGTACACCATCTTCGAGATCCTCGAGGACGAGGACCTTGAGGAGCCCTGGCTCTTGCGTGTGTTGAGCGAGCCTCCTGCCGAGCGTAGGAACGTGCTCGCGGTGCGCGACGTGGCCTCCCTTGAGCTTCTGCGCCCGCTCATCGCGGCGCCGTGAGCTTGCCGCATTTTACCGGAGCCCACGCTCATGGATGAGAGCTCGAATTCCAGCTCGACCGCGGCCAGACTCAAGAAGAACCTGTTTTCCTTTGGCGGTATAGGCGCGGTCACCAAGGCCGCGTCCCTCCTCGCCGTACCTGTCTACACCGCGTACATCACGCCCGCCGAGTACGGGAAGTATCACCTCGCCCAGTCCGTCGGCGTCGTCTTCGCGATGTTCACCGCGTTTGGGCTCCACTCGGGCTTCGGCAGGCTCTACTTCCGCTACCGCGACGATGGCCAGCTCGGCCTCTTCCTCTCCTCGCTGCTGCGCTTCTTTCCCCTCGTGATCCTCCTCATTGGCGGACTCTCTATCGCCCTCGGCGACGAGATCCTCGGCCTGTCTCTTATACACATCTCCGAGCCCACGAGACA
>CAJXPN010000856.1 GCA_913058025.1 uncultured Myxococcales bacterium
CGCCACGTCCAAGGCGATCGAGGCTCGCCTGAGCGAGGCTGGCGCCGCCGAGGCCAAGGGCGGCGAGCCCGCCTACGACGCGCTCGTCGACGCCGTCTACTCCTCACGCGACTACGCGCCCGGGTTCGTCGCCGGCGGCGAGCTCTCCGAGCGCGGCGCCGCCGTCGTGGAGGTCCTCTCACAGGTCGAGGCCGACGGCTTCGAGCCCGCGTGGTTCGCCATGGACACCGTCCGCGAGGACCTCGCCAAGCTCTCCGAGCTCAAGGCGGAGTTCGCAGGGCTCGGCGACTTCGAGCCCGGCGACGCCGAGCGCGCCTTCATCACCTCCTGGCTCACCGAGAAGCCCGAGTCCGCCTTCGAGCTCACCCCCGCCAACCATGGCAAGCTCACCGAGCTCGTCATGGCCGACGCGTCCGGTCAGGAGCTGCGCGACCAGCTCGAGCGCTACGCCGAGGTCTCGAACAAGATGGCCTCCATCGAGGCCCGCGTCGAACACACGCTCGCACGCGGCCTCGCCCGATACTCCTTCAAGATGCGCCACCACCGCATCGCCGAGCGCTTCGTCCACCCCCGGCAGGACGACCGCTACAACGACCCCGAGACCCGCGGCCGACGCCCCGCCGACGCCAAGGGGAACTTCCGCGCCGGCGAGGTCTGGCGCGACGCCATCTTCACCGCGCAGGACATCGCCAAGGCGAAGAAGGTCGAGATCCTGAGCGCGCGCATGCGCCGCGTCCTCTCCGACGCGCTCACCGTCGAGGACGTCCCCGCGCGCCTCGCCAAGCTCTCCCCCAGCCCCCAGTACGACGCGCTCAAGAAGGAGCACACCCGCTACCTCGAGATCGTCGAGGCGGGCGGGTGGGAGGAGCTCAAGGCCAAGAGCAGCCTCAAGAAGGGCCGCAAGGACCCGGTCGTCCGTCAGCTCAAGACGCGCCTCCAGAAGGAGGGCTACCTGCCCGCGGCCACCCACGACGACGTCTTCGACGACGCCCTCGTCGAGGCCATCAAGTCCTACGAGCGCACCCACCAGCTCAGCGTCGACGGCAAGCTCGACCGCGTCATCTGGCGCTCGCTCAACGTCTCGGCCAAGCGCCGCGCCGCCCAGATCATGCTCAACATGAAGCGCTGGCGCGACTCCGACGTCACCCACCACGACGACCCCGTCTACATCACCGTCAACATCCCCGACTTCCACGCCGAGATCTGGAAGGACCAGAAGCGGGAGATGCGCATGCGCGTCGTCGTCGGCAACAACGACACCTCCGAGGACGAGGACACCGGCGACACCATCCACCCCAACCGCACGCCCACCCTGTCCGCCTACGTCGACCGCATCGTCTACAACCCCTTCTGGAACGTGACCCCGAGGATCCGCGCCGAGGAGATCCTCGTCGACGTCCGCAAGGACCTCGAGGGCCGCTACAAGTCGAAGATGCGCGCCGCGCTCGGGCTCAAGGCCAAGGCCGCGGCGAAGACCCCGGCCAAGGCGCCCGCCAACCCCGCCGCGCCGACGCTCGCCAACACCGTCGACCCGCTGCTCGGGGCCACCACGCCCACCCCCGTCGCGCCCGACCCCGTCTTCTGGAGCGGCAGCCCCGAGGGGCTCGTCTTCGACACCGTCGGGTTCTCCAACGCCTACGAGCTCAAGACCGGGGCGCCCGCGGACATCGCCTCGATGTTCCCCTACCTGAGCCCAGAGACGAACATCATCGACGTCTCCACGACCAACCCCGCCAACCTGCCTCCCTGGTACGGCGCCAACGGCTACGAGGTCATGTACCCTGGCAAGTCGTGGGAGTACGTCCGCCAGCTCAACGGCGACGAGAACGCGCTCGGTGACGTCAAGATCATCTTCCCGAACCTCCACGACGTGTACCTGCACGACACCAACAAGAAGTTCCTCTTCTCCCGCGAGATCCGCGCGTTCTCGCACGGCTGCATGCGCATGCACCAGCCGCTCGACTTCGCGAGGTGGATCCTCGAGAACGACGGCCAGTTCGACGAGCGCGCCGTCGACAAGACCTTGAAGAGCAAGGAGTACTCCGCGTACTTCCTCAAGACCAACGTCCCCGTCCACATCGTCTACTTCACCGTCCGCGCCGACGGTGAGGGCCGCGCCAACTTCCTCGCCGACATCTACAAGCGCGACGACGCCTGAGCCCTCACTCCTCCTCGGCGGCGCCCTCCTGGCGCGCCCGGCGCAGCCACACCAGGTACTCCACGTTCCCCTTCGGGCCGTGCACCGGGCAGTCGATCCCGTCGACGCGCTCGAACCCCAGCGCCTCGGCCTCCGCGATCGCGTCGTCGATCGCCTCCTCTCGGAACCCCGCGTCGCGCACCACGCCGCCCTTGCCGATCCGGTCCTTCCCGACCTCGAACTGCGGCTTGATCAGCGCCACCACGTCCGCGCCCTCCTTGAGGAACGCCCGCGTCGGCTTGAGCACCTTGTGCAACGAGATGAACGAGCAGTCGATCACGGCCAGGTCACACCGCTCGGGCAGGTGATCGCGGGGCATCTTGCGGATGTTCATCCGCTCGATCACCTCCACACGGTCGTCCGTGCGCAGGCGCCACGCGAGCTGCCCGTACCCCACGTCCACCGCGTACACCCTCGCCGCGCCCCGCTGGAGCACGCAGTCGGTGAACCCGCCCGTCGACGCCCCCACGTCGATCACCACCTTCCCCTCGCATCCGTAGCCGAACGCGTCGAGCGCGGCCTCGAGCTTGAGCCCACCGCGCGACGCGTACTTCAACCCCGAGCCCTTCACCTCGATCGTCACCTCGTCCGCGAACCGTTGGCCCGCCTTGTCCCGGCGCTCCCCGTCCACGAACACGTCCCCCGCCATGATCCGCGCCTGCGCGCGCGCCCTCGTCTCGAACAGACCCCGCTCGATGAGCAGGTGATCCAACCTCTTCTTCTGCATGCGCCGCGCTCCTCTTGCTGCCCTCTCGTAGCCGCTCCCGGCGGCCATGATCGCTAGTTAAATTGGCCGCCGCCATGTTATAGTCGTATCTGTCTCTTATACACATCTCCGAGCCCACGAGACA
>CAJXPN010000857.1 GCA_913058025.1 uncultured Myxococcales bacterium
TCGTCGGCAGCGTCAGATGTGTATAAGAGACAGCAACCGCCCCGTCCAGTTCTTCACCCGCGACGACCTCACCCCCGACCTCTTCGCCTCGACCATGCGCGGCGCGCTCGGCGCGCCCGCCCTCGAGGTCCAGCAGCTCATCGAGCTCGAGCGCACCGAGACCGGCTCCTCCATCATCAGCGAGCTCACCAGCCGCAAGACCGACAAGTTCGTCGGACACGTCCCCTTCGCCGTCACCTACGCCACCGAGCCCGGCGCCGAGCCCCTCACCGAGGAGGTCATGGTCAAGGTCAAGCCGCTCGACCGAGAGGTCCTGCTCATGACCTCCTCCATGATCGGCATGTGCTCACCGCGCCTCGCCTCTGCCTACCTGAAGATCCACGACGAGATGGAGTTCCGCGACGTCCACACCCGCGAGCTCGGCGTCTACCAGCAGACCGACGAGCGCTTCACGAAGCACACCCCCCGCCTCTACGGCGTACACCGCGACGACGCGCGCGAGGCCTACGTGCTCGTCCTCGAGCGGCTCAAGGGGATGAACATGATGGACAGCTCCGCGTCGGTCGACGGCTGGACCCGCGAGCGCAAGGAGGTCGTCGTCGACGGCCTCGCTCAGCTCCAGTCGATCTGGCTGGGCAAGGTCGACGAGCTCGAGGAGCAGCCCTGGCTCGGCTTTCACCGCACCCACGAGACGATGGACCGCGGCAAGCCCTTCTGGGCCGCGCTCGGGGTCCACGCCTTCGAGGAGTTCCCCGAGTGGTTCTCACCCGACGACCTCCAGCTCCACCACGTCCTCGTGCGCGACGTCCCTGTCTGGTGGGCCGAGCTCGAGGCGATGCCCCGCACCCTCATCCACAACGACTTCAACCCCCGCAACCTCTGCCTGCGCACGCTCGACGACGGCTCCGAGCGGCTCTGCGTCTACGACTGGGAGCTCGCCACCGTCGGCGTCCCCCAGCACGACCTCGCCGAGTTCCTCAGCTTCGTCTGCACCCCGCAGACCTCGCTCGAGGAGCTCGAGTACTACTCCGAGCTCCACCGCAAGGCGCTCGCGCACTACGCGGGCTGGCGCCTCGAGCGCCTCGACCCGCACTACTGGCGTGAGGGCCTCATCATGGCCCTCTTCGACCTCGCCATCCACCGGTTCACCATGTACGTCACGGCACACACCTTCCGCCGTTACCCCTTCATGGAGCGGGTCATGAGGACGATGCGTCACCTCATCCGCCTTCTGCGGGGGCTTTGAGCGTGGACACCGGATCAGCGAGCGAGCAGGTACTGGTACAGCCCGAGGAACAGCCGCAACGTCGGCCGGTCCAGCTTGGTCTGGTGGCGCCTGTCCACGGGCATCTGCGCCACGCGGACCGGCCGCACCTGCGCGAGCCCCGCCTCCTCGAGGTGCGCCTCGAGGCGCACCTCGAGGCGATCCCACTGCTCCCACCTCTCGGGCTCCACCGCCAGGAACGCGCGCTCGCTCCCGTCGTCGCGCCCCACCGACACCAACGCGCACCTCGCGACCTCGGCCCACTCACCCACCACCTGCTCGAGCTCGAACGGCTCGAGCTTGCGGTCACCCAACTCCACCAGGTCGTTCACGCGGCCCGTCAGCCAGAGCGCGCCGGAGGCGTCCCAGCGCCCCACGTCGCCCGTCCGGTGCCAGATCGTGCCGTCCTCCGGGTAGAGCTTGTTGCGCCGGTCGGCCTCCGGATCGTCAAGATAGCGGGGCACGATATGGTCCCCGGCCACGATGATCTCGCCAGGCGCCGAGCTGTCCCGCACGCTCGCATCCTCGAGCGCCGCGCGCTCACGAGGCGAACCCGCCCCGAGCCCGAGCAGCCGCAGCTCCGCCTCCTCGACGGGGCGGCCGACCAGGAAGCCAGGCCGCTCGATCGGGTGCGCGAGCATCTCCTCGAGCCGGATGTGCGTCATCGGCTCGGCCTCCGTCGACCCGTACACCCCCCACGCGTCCCGCGCGCAGCCAGGCAGCGCCTCGAGCACCAGCCGCGCCAACTCACGGCTCACCGGCCCCCCGCCCACCATCAGGCGCCCGATCGTGGGCACCGTCTCGCCAACCTCGACGAGGTGCTCGCACAGGTTACTCATGAACGCCGGCGCGCCGCTCAGCGACGTCACCTGGTGACGGCGCAGGTAACCGGCGACCTCGGCCGGGTCGAACTCCGCGGGCGACCGCAGGTCGACCGGCGGCAGCGCCGAGGTCGTCCCGCTCGACAGGTTGTGGAACACCACCACCGGGAAGCAGGTGCAGTCGACCGGCCGCGCGTACTCGTGGTTCGGGAAGTGGGCGTACAACGCCTCGTGCTGGGCGCGCAGCACGCCGTGCCCGCGGTCCGCGCCCTTCGGGCGGCCCGTCGAGCCCGACGTGAACGTCACCAGCGCGCGCGTCCCCGGCTCCACCGAGGCGAGCTCCGGCGGGCCGCCGCCGCGCCTCGCTCCCAGCGCGCCGCACACGCCCCCGGGTCCGTCCGCGGTGAACACCTCCAGGCGCCTCAGCGTGGGCACCACCGCCCTGAACCTCGTGAGCGCCTTCACGCTGAACAGCGCGCGCGCTCCGGAGTGCCTCGCCGCCCACAGCACCCGCGCCGGCCCCATCCCCGGGTCGATCAGCACCGCGATCATCCCGGCCGACGCCAACGCCAGCACCAACGCGTACAGGTCCGCGCCCACCGGCATCATCACGACCGCGCGGTCCCCTGCGCGCCAACCGCGCGCGACGAGCGCACGCTGGATCTCACCGGCACGCTCACAGAGCTGCGCGAAGCTCACGCGCTCCTCCCCGCCCCCTTCGTGTCCAAGGATCAACGCCGCACGCTCCGGGTGGAGCTCCGCTCGCGCGAGCACCTCGCCCGTCATGTTGTGAGCCACCGACGCCTCTATCATCTCTCACCTTCCGCTTCGCTGGAGCTCTAGATGTCCGACTCCACGCTGACCCGAGACAGCCCGCTGTGGCGCAGGCTCGCCGCCTGGGCCTCCGAGCGATTCCCGCTCGCGCAGGGCGTGCTCATCCTCGTGATGTACGCCGGCTC
>CAJXPN010000858.1 GCA_913058025.1 uncultured Myxococcales bacterium
ATCTACACAGAGTAGATCGTCGGCAGCGTCAGATGTGTATAAGAGACAGCGGGTAGAGCGTCCCCTGGGCGAGGTACTTCGCGCCCTCTATCTCGGCGGCGACCTGCTTGAAGACATCGATGAACACGCCGCCGATGCGCTTGCGCTTGAGTTCGGGGTCGGTGACCCCGGCGAGCGCGTCGAGGAACTGGTCCTGGGCGTCGACGACGCGGAGGTCGACGCCGAAGTGATCCTCGAAGATGTCGCGCACCTGCTCGGCCTCACCCTGGCGACACAGGCCGTTGTCCACGAACACGCACGTCAGGCGCTCACCGAGCGCGCGGTGGAGCATGGCGGCGACGACGGAGGAGTCGACGCCGCCCGAGAGCCCGCAGATCACGCGCTCGTCGGGGCCGACGCGTGCCTGGATCTCCTGGACGGAGCGATCGAGGAAGTCCGTCAGGCGCCAGTCGTCGCCGCAACCACACGGGCCACGGAGGAACGCGCCGAGCATGTCCGCGCCGCGCGGCGTGTGCGCCACCTCGGGGTGGAACTGGACGCCGTAGCGACGCTCCTCGACGTTGGCGATCGCGGCGAGCACGCCGTTCTCGGTCCTCGCGACGACCTCGTACCCTTCAGGGAGGCCGCCGACGGAGTCCCCGTGAGACATCCACACCTGAGTGGACTCGCCGACCTCGAAGCCCTCGAACAGCCCGACCGCGGCGTCGACCTCGATCATGGCGCGGCCGTACTCACGAGACGTGGAGGGGGAGACGGTCGCGCCCGCGGCGTCCGCGAGGAGCTGCATCCCGTAGCAGATGCCCAGGACGGGGACGTCGAGGTCGAGCAGGCCGCCCGCGAGCGTCGGAGCGCCCTCCACGGACACGCTCGATGGCCCACCCGAGAGGATCACGCCACGCGCGGGCGCCTCACCCGACGCGATGAACGCGTTGACGCGTGTGTCGTTGCAGGGCCAGACCTCGCTGTAGACGCCTAGCTCGCGGATGCGCCTCGCGATGAGCAGTGTGTACTGGCTGCCGTAGTCGAGGATGAGGACGCCTTGAGACAGGATGGACATCGAGGGCGCTCCTTTTGAGGGGGCTCGTAGTGACGTGTCTGGATCGAATCGAGGAGAAACAGGAGCTCGCGTTCAGCCGCCCGTCTTGTAGTTGGGAGCTTCCTTGGTCACGATCACGTCGTGGACGTGGCTCTCGCGCAGTCCGGCGGACGTGATGCGGACGAACTGGGTGTGCTTGCGGAGCGCGTCGACGGTCGGCGCGCCGACGTAGCCCATGCCCGAGCGGAGGCCGCCCAGGAGTTGGAAGATGTTGTCGGCGAGTGAGCCCCGGTAGGGGACGCGCCCCTCGATGCCCTCGGGGACGAGCTTGTCCGAGCCCGCGCCCTCCTGGAAGTAGCGGTCCTTGGAGCCCTGACGCATCGCGCCGATGGAGCCCATGCCGCGGTACATCTTGTAGGAGCGCCCCTGGAGGAGCACGCGCTCGCCGGGGGCCTCGTCGGTGCCGGCGAAGAGCGAGCCGATCATCACGCAGTGCGCGCCGGCGGCGAGCGCCTTGACGAAGTCACCGGAGAACTTGATGCCGCCGTCGGCGATGATGGGGATCCCGGTCCCCTCGGCTGCGCGCACGCAGTCCATGATGGCGGTGAGTTGAGGGACGCCGACGCCCGCGACGATGCGGGTCGTACAGATCGAGCCGGGTCCGACGCCGACCTTGACGGCGTTGACGCCCGCCTCGATCAGCGCGGTCGTGGCGCCCGCGGTGGCGACGTTGCCCGCGACGATCTGGAGGTCGGGGTAGCGCGCGCGGACGACCTTCACGGCCTCGATGACGCCGCGGGAGTGACCGTGGGCGGTGTCGATGACGAGGACGTCGACGTCCTCGGCGACGAGCGCCTCGATGCGGGCGTCGCGGTCGCCGCCGACTCCGACGGCGGCGGCGACGAGGAGGCGTCCTCGGCTGTCCTTGGCCGAGTTCGGGTGGCGCTCCTGCTTCTCGATGTCCTTGATGGTCACGAGGCCGTGGAGGTCACCGGCGGCGTCGACGATGATCAGCTTCTCGATGCGGTTGGCGTGCATGAGCCGCTTGGCCTCGTCCGTGCCGGTGCCCGGCGACGCCATGACGAGCTCGCGCGTCATCAGGGAAGAGACGGGGTTGGAGAGGTCGCGCGCGAAGCGGATGTCACGGTGGGTGAGGATACCCACGGGCGCGCGGCCCTCGACCACGGGGAGCCCCGAGATGCCGTGGCGCTCCATGAGTGCGAAGGCCTCTGAGAGCGGCTGATCTGGGCGCACGACGACCGGCTCGGAGATGAGCGCGGTCTCGGACTTCTTGACGCGTCGGACCTCGCCGGCCTGCGCCTCGACGCTCATGTTCTTGTGGATGACGCCGATGCCGCCGTAGCGTGCCATGGCGATGGCCGTGCCGGACTCGGTGACCGAGTCCATCGCGGCGCTGGCGAGCGGCACGCGCAGCCGAATCCCGGTGGTGAACGAGGTCCCCAACTCGACCTCACTGGGGAGCACGTTGCTCGCCTGAGGAGCCAGCAACACGTCGTCGAAGGTCAGACCTTCCTTGAAGATTTTGTCGTCCACGCCCATGGTCGCGCCCCTTTTGTCGAGAGAGTGAAGCGACGCGTCCGGGTCGACCCGAGGCGCGCCGCGCCTGCCGTGGGCTGGCACCTACCCCAGCTCCGCGCGCGAGGTCAACCACAACGCGAACGCCCCCTCAGCGCGGCGAGAGGATGACCTGGGCGCGGGACTCGGCGCCGCGCTTGAGGACCAGCTCGGCGACCCCGTCGTAGACGACTCCGTCGGCGCCGGCGGCGCTCGCCCACACGACGTGGGCGCCCGCGGGGACCTCGCCGACGTCACCGGCGCCCGCGTCGCACGGGTGGGTCGCGGAGGCGAACTCCCAGCCGAGGTCGTCGAAGACCGAGAGCGTGACCTCCTCGACGCCCAGCGCGCCGCACACGCTGCCGTCTTCGAAGCGCCACGACGCGCTCGCGCGTGCTGGCAGCGCGGTCAGGCGCGCGGGCTCCATGGTGG
>CAJXPN010000859.1 GCA_913058025.1 uncultured Myxococcales bacterium
GGTACTGCAACGGTGACGTTGTGGGAGAGTAGGTCGCCGCCGACCATTTAGTTTGCAAGGAGCCGAACCATCGCAAGATGGTTCGGCTCTTTGCGTTCTTGCGTGTTTCGATGGGGGCGTCGCTTGACCGCATAGCGTTTCGGGTTGGTGCGGGTGTTGTGAGCGTCGCGCGTTCGAGGTTAGGCTCGATGCATTGATTTGTCTCGGGGGTGTTCCATGCGTCGTGCGCTCGTGTCGATCTGTCCTGACGTGGAGGTCACGACGTTGCCGCCAGGGACATGCGCGAACGATGTCGAGGGCGAGGTGGAGGCGTGGACCTCGTCGTTGACGGTCTCGCTGACGGGTCCTGTGGGTCTCTCCGGTATCCGGTGGGTGTGTTCAGGTGGCGAGTCATGAGCCTGCGGTTCCGGGGGGAGGTGGCTTTGGTGGTGATGTTGGGTGGGGCCTTGTGTTGGAGGAGGAAGCGATGAGTATCGTATTGGGTGGCGTCCGTGGACAGGTCAGGGCCAACTCGGCGCGTTTGGGGGCGATGTTGATGCTCCTGGGTGTGTTGATTCCGTCGTCGTCGTGGGCGTTCAGTTGTCCTAGCTCCTGTGTGAACGACCTCGCGGTGGGGGACGCGTTGCCGGTAGGTGCGGGTGGTGTGATCTGGTTCACGGGCGGGACCGACGCGTTCCCTGCTCTTACCGAGTCGAGCCTCGACGTGAGCGTGTACCGAGAGGTGGGCGGTGTGTTCGAGGTCGTCGAGTACGAGCTCGAGGATGTGTTCGAGGGGACCAGGATCAGGCCGGTCGAACCGATGCAGGTCGGTGATGTCTTCAGGATCGAGACGGTGTTCGTGGGCGCGGAGGTGCTCTGCGGGGACAACGGGAGCGTCGTGACGCACGAGTTCGAGGTCGTCGAGACGCCAGAACTCGGGTCGTTCGTGGGGCTCTCGGTCGGTTCGTCGAGTGAGGCGCCTGGTCTCGAGGAGTGCTTCAGCGACGACGGTACGCCAGACTACTGTTCGGCGATGCTCTCCAGCGCCGAGGTGACCGTGACGCTTCCTTCCGACCTCGCGGCGCTCGGGGAGACGCTCTACATACAGGTCGAGAAGGACGGGCGGTGGAGGCGCCCCAACTCGAACTGCTACGCGCGCTACCTCGACCCGAGGCTCACGGCGTCTCCGCATGAGGCGACCGTGAGCCGGGTGTGCCTGGAGCAGGGGGGAGAGGCCGTCGATGTCTCTGTGAGGCTTCATGTGCTGGGTATGGATTCGGACTGGACGAGTGAGGCCGCCAGCGTCGTGCTGGAGTGTGGTCCTCAGTACACAGGCTCGCCAGATGCTGGCGGAACGAACGCAGACGCTGGCGCCGAGCCTGACGCAGATGCGGGAGGTGGCGCGCTCGCTGACGGAGGTGGCGTTTCGGCTCAGGAGGGGCAGGGGGCAGGAGGTTGTGCTGCAGCACCCGGCCGCGCGCCGTCGCCGCTTCGTGTGTTTCTGTTCATGGTCGCGGGGTTCATCTGGATGAAGAGGTCGACACGGTGTTGAGTGCGCTTTGCGCGAGTGGGTTGGTCGCGGCGCTGATGATCGACGGGGCCCGCTTCAGTCATCAGGAAAGATGGAGGCGACGAGGGCGCGTCGCGTGAGCTCAGGACTCCGCGTCGCCGATGTGGAGCCAGTCGACGTGCGCGCCCGGGGTGAAGACGAAGACGTGCGGAGACGCGGTGGCGGAGACGATGCGTGTGTTTGGAGTGATGGGGGTGTCGAGGTGGGCGAGCGGGACACCAGCGGTCGACCAGACGTAGACGCCGGAGGGGCCGAAGGTGTCGTTGAGCGCGGCGCAGACGACCTCGCAGTGTGAGTGGAGCGTGTAGTCGTGTGATTTCGCGCCGTTGATTAGGTTCCGTCCGAAGCCGCCGCAACCTTCGAACGCGGCGATGGTCGTGTGCAACTCGCCGCGCTCGAGCAGCGACCATGAGACCGCGCTCGGGGCCGACTCGCCCTCGGGGACGAAGCGGTAGAGGAGCGTGCGCGTGTCGTGGGTCTCGGAGGACAGGTTGGTCATCCACCAGCCGCGCGTGGGGGCGTCGGTGAGCTCCATCGAGGAGAGGTCGAGCATGAGAGGGTGCTGGACGCGGTCGATGTAGCGGTCGAGGACGAGGCCGCCCGAGACCGCGGCGACGGAGTTTATCCCAGTGATCTCGGGTATGACGACCCCACGCTCGCCGGTGGAGAGGTCGAGGCGGAAGAGGCTGAGCTGGTGCTCGTGTTCGGCTGGGCCGTCGGGGTCGTGGGCGAGCGTGAAGAGCTGGCCTTCGGAGGCGACGAGGCGTTGGTGCTGGATGTCGAAGGATTGTGTGGTGGTGCCCGTCTCGAGTGAGATGGCGACGGCGCGTGAGTCCTTGGTGAGCGCGACGTAGTGGCCTTGGCAGAGGTGCGCGTCGAGCGTGAGGTCGAAGGGTAGGGGGCCACCCATGACGTCGATGGCGCCTGTGGAGCGATCCAGGCGGTGGAGCATCGAGTCACAGACGAAATAGGCGTTGGCGTGGGCGGTGGCGAGGCCAGACCACGCGCCGGAGAGGAGCGTGGAGCGGTCGGGTGTGTGCGTGGGCCACTCGAACCCTTCGGAGAGCACCTGCTCGGTGTGCGAGGGGATGTCGAAGACGGCGAGGCGGGAGGTCCTCTGTAGGGTCGTGAACTGCGTGGCGTCCTGGTCGATGTGTATGAGCACCTTCCTGTGCCTGCCTGATTTGATGGGTTCTTTGGTCTGCGCGAGCACGGCGTAGGGCTCGAGCGAGCAGATCTGGATGGGTGTCGAGTAGCCCGCGGTGTGTGCGATCCTGTCGCCGGTCACGTTGAGTTCGAACTCACCGTAGGTGAACTTGTCGCCGTGGCTGGAGCCGCCGCGCGCGGAGCTGGCGTTGACGCCGGTGCGCAGGGGCTTCTTGTCGGAGTGGAGCCAGATCTTGGTGGGGTCGGGGCCCATGAGTCCGACGCGTGCTCTGCCTGTCTCTTATACACATCTGACGCTGCCGACGATCTACTCTGTGTAGATC
>CAJXPN010000860.1 GCA_913058025.1 uncultured Myxococcales bacterium
CAGATGTGTATAAGAGACAGAGCATCTGGAGCGTGCGCGGCCCCACGCGCGGGGGGTCATCGTGGGGCGCGCACGATCGCGTCACGCACAGCACGCCGGGCGCGCCGCGCGCGCCCAGCTCCCCCAGGTGCTCCAGGTCGATCTCCGCGTCCCCGGCGAGCACGCGCGCGACCTCGAGCGTGTTCTTGAGCTCGCGCACGTTCCCTGGCCAGTCGTAGGACTCGAGCGCGCGCCGCGCGTCCCGAGTGCACCAGGACCCGGGGCCGCCGCCGAGGAACGCGCGCGCGAGCGCGTCGAGGTCCTCCATCCGCTCGCGCAGCGGCGCCGCGTGGAGCCTCGCGACGCGCAGCCGGCTCAGCAGGTCCGGGCGGAACGTCCCCCTGCGCGTCATCGCGTCCAGGTCGGCGTTGGTCGCCGAGACCACGCGCACGTCCACCGGGACGGACGCGTCCGCGCCCACCGGCGTGACCGCGCGCTCCTGGAGCGCGCGCAGGAGCTTGGCCTGGAGCGGCGGGGACAGGTTACCGACCTCGTCCAGGAACAGCGTCCCGCCGTGGGCCGCGCGGAACGCGCCCGCGCGCTCTGCGTGCGCGCCTGTGAAGGCCCCCTTGATGTGCCCGAAGAGCGTCGACTCGGCCAGGCCCTCCGACAGCGCGCCCATGTCCAGCGCGACGAACGCGCCCTTACGCCCCGACGCCTCATGCAGCGCCCTCGCGATAAGCTCCTTGCCCGTCCCGGGCTCCCCCGTCACCAGCACGCCCAGGCCGCTGGGCGCCAGCTTCACCAGCGCCCGCAGCGTCTCCACGAGCTCGGGCGAGCTCCCCTCGATCGCCTCGAGCCCCGGCGCGTCCGGGCGCGGCGAGCCCGAGCGCGCGCGCGTCAGGAACGGCCTGGGGCGCGCCGTCCGTCGCCCCAGCTCGTCCTCGAGCCCCGAGAGCTCCTCCTCCGAGAGCGTGTCCAGGTCGTGCAAGAACCTCCAGCGCCGGCTCGTCTGTCCGGAGCGCGCGTACGCCCAACGTGACAGCGTCCGCTTGCCCACGCCCAGCTCACCGGATAGATACACCACCGCGCCCGCGTCGCACTGCGCGATCACCCTCGCCCGCGTGAGCTCGAGGTCCGGGTCGATCGCGGCCACGTGGCACTCCTCCATGTCACGCACTTGCCGCGTCCACTCCTCGCTCAGCGGCGCGTCTCCCTTCACGTGCACCACGCATATGCGCCCCGCGCATGACTCCTCGCGAAGCTCCGCCGGGAGATCCTGGGGCTGTGCGTTCGTGCACAGCCACCCCCCGCGGGCCTGCTCCCACCACGTGTTCTGGTCTGGTGAGTGCCTCACGTCCCAGTAGACGCATGGCCACCAGCGGTCGGGCGAGGCCTCGAGCGCGGCCCTGTAGAACCACCGCGCGGTCTCGAGCCAGTCCGAGCCCTGGACGCACGGGACGCTGGCGTCACCGCGCTCGATGAGCGCGTGGAGCGCGGCTGAGAACACCTCGCTCCACGCGCTCAGCTCGGGGGTGCTCTGGATCAGGAGCTCGTCAGGGTGCATCAGCGTCTCCCGTGGTCTTCATGGTGTCTTCGAGTTCGCAGTCGCGCGCGGGCGCCCACACGGAGCTCGCGGGCGGGTAGGGGACGACCGGCACGACCTCGCCGCTCGCCTCGCACACCCTCAGGTTCGTGCGCGCGCCGAGGCGCTCGAGCCACGGCTCGCCCTGGCCCTCCTGGGCGTTCACCCAGCGCCGCAGGGAGCCGTCGGCGTCCCGGCGCTCGAGCGCGCCGTCCTCGTCGAACGTGATCGTCGCCCTCGCCACGGGCGCGACCCACATCGCGAGGACCTCGCCCGTGCGCGCCGACCACACCCAGATCACGCCCCGCTTCGTCGTCGCGGCGACCTGCGAGCCGTCGCTCGAGATCGCCAGCTCCGTCGCCTCCTTCTCGGGGCCTCGGAGCGTGCGCAATGTGTGCCCCGTCTTCGCCTCGAGCACCGCGATCGTGCCGTCCATCTTCGCCACGGCCATGGCCTCTCCGTCGCCCGACTCTCGCGCCGAGATCGCGCCCGAACCCAGCTCCACCCTCCACATGAGCTCGCGCGTGGTCCGATCCCAGCGCTCGAGCGCGCCCTCCCACGACCCTGTCACGAACCCCCCCGACACCGGCGTGATCGAGGCGGGCGCCGCCATCTTCGCGCCCAACCGGTGCTGCGTGGCGGTGCCCCCCGTGAAGTCGAGCAGGCCTGTCTCGTCGTTCCCTCCCGCGAACACCGCTGCGTTCGGCGAGACCCTCGCGAACGTCTTCATGAACGCCTTCTCCTCGGCGTCCTCCGCCCACTCGAGCGGGACCGCGCTGACCTCGCCGCCCTGCGCGATGGACCGACACGTGGTCGGGTCGCACGTCACGAGCGCCTCCTCGAGCGCCGTCGCCCACTTGCTCCAGCTCACGTCGCCCACGCACCACGTCGTCTCGGCAGACTCGAGGTCGTGCCGGCACCAGCGCTCGTTCTTTTTGGGCGAGACGAGCGAGTAGATCACGCCCTCGTCCTCGCTCCAGAGGAGCCGCGCCGGGGTGTGCTCGACGCGCATCGTGTGTGTCACGCGCTCCTGCTCGATGTCCCACACCCGCAGCTCACCGGCGACCACGCCCGCGAGCGCGCGCCCCGACGGCGACCACGCCAACGCGTCGCCTCCCGCGAGCGCGGGCGGGCGCGCCACGCGGCGGCCCAGCTCACGGGTCGACCCGATCCTCAGCGTGTGGTCCCTGCCACCGCTCGCGAGCCACTCCCGCTCGCCATCCCCCCAGCTCCCCAGCGACAGCGCCCACGTGTTGTGCCCCCACCACGTCGCCACGCGCTCGCCGCGCTCGGTCCACAGCGTCACGTCGTCCTCGGTCGACGCCGTCGCGATGTAGCCGGTCTCGGCGAGCGCGCTCGCGTCCATCACGCTCCCCCGCTTGGGCGTGATCTCACCGAGTGCCTGTGGCCGACCCGGTGCCCACACGCTCAGCCCCTCGCCCCTGGACCTGTCTCTTATACACATCTGACGCT
>CAJXPN010000861.1 GCA_913058025.1 uncultured Myxococcales bacterium
CGAGATTTCTGCCTGTCTCGTGGGCTCGGAGATGTGTATAAGAGACAGGTCGAGGCCCTCGGCGCCCTCGAGTTCTCCGATGAACCAGGGGCCGTTGATGACCATCGCCGCGCGGCCCTCACGGAAGAGCTGTGAGACGAGCGCGCCGGACGCGTCCTCGGGCACGACCCGCTCCTCGGCCACCAACCTGCGCGCGAACACGTAGGAGGCCGCGGTCGCGTCGGAGTCGAGCGCGAAGGCGCCCGACTCGTCGAAGATCTCACCGCCGAAGCCGTGCACCCACGCGGCGTGGAAGAAGAAGTCCGCGGCCTGGTAGGCCAGGCCGTAGCGGCCCTCGGACGCGTCGGTGTGCGCTCTCGCGACCTCGATGAGGCGGTCTGTGGTCGCGGGCGCCTCGGAGACCAGCGCCTTGTTGTAGAACAGGACCAGCGACTTGAACGCCAGCGGGACGCCCCACTGCTTCCCGTCCACGCGGAGCGCGTCGTTGGCCGCGGGGTGGTAGGTCGACCACGCGGCCTGATCCTCGGACCAGGGGAGCACGAGCCCGGCCTGCGCCCACGCGCCCACGCGCTCGTGGGCGAAGATGAAGACGTCGGGGCCGTTGCCCCTGGGGATCGCGTTCGTGAGCTTGGAGGAGTACGCCTGAGGAGGGATCGCCAGCGCGGTGACCTGCTCCTCGGGGTGTGCCTGGTTCCAGTCCGAGACGATCGCGTCCAGCGCGCGCGCCTCGCCGTCTCGGTAGGAGTGCCAGAAGGTCAGCTCCATCCCCTGCGCGGCAGCGAGCGAGGGGAACACGAGCGCGACGCCAAGCGCGAAGGCGCAGAGCGCGCGCGCGAGGTTTCGGTGCATGGGTAAACCGATTGAGGGGGGAGTATCTTGGGTCTTCACGATGTCACCAAGTTACCACGCCACGCGCGCTGTGGTCACGCGCCCCGCGCGCGCCGCGCGAACGTCGGATTGACATCGACTCTGGGGATTGCGATGAATGCCCACCACGTTACAACAGGGCGGTTTACTTCCGCCCTTGAGTGAGGACACCCCACGATCATGCCAAGCGACCATGTAGCCGAAGAGCGCGACCCGGCGTCCGCGTCGGCCTCCAACGAGTTCACCGCTCAGGCGGCCCACATGGCGCGCGAGCTCGCCCACGACGCCGCGAACGATCCCGCCGAGGATCCCTCGCTCCGTCCCATCATCGTCCAGACGGTGCTGCTGTCGATCGTGCTCGTCGTGCTCCTCGTGATCGGCGCGCTCTTCTTCAAGGAGCCGATCAACGAGCTCTCGCGTTGGGTGGTCATCCACCTGGGGTTGCCAGGGATCATCATCGCGGTGATCGTCTCCGACGTGCTCACCGCGCCGATCCCGCCAGACACCATGCTCTTCATGGCCGCCACGAGCCCGGACATCCACAACGGCGTGGCCATCGTGACGATCTCGCTGGCGAGCACGGCCGCCGGCTCCATGGCCTACGTGATCGGCCCGTACCTGAGCAAGCTGCCCTACCTGCGCAACAAGATCGAGGGGTTCCGCCCGCGCGGCGAGGCGCTCTTCGAGCGCTGGGGGAGCTGGGCCGTGGCGATCGGCGCGCTCAGCCCCCTGCCCTACTCCGTGTTCTGCTGGATGGCCGGCATCTACCGCATGGACTACAAGCGGTTCTTCCTCGCCACGCTCTTCCGCATCCCGCGCATCGCCGGGTACTACGCGCTCTTCATGTACGGCTGGAAGAGCATCGGCTGAGTCAGGAGCGGTGACGTCACGCCACGGACTCCTCACACGCGAGGCGCATGGCGTCGAGCGCGGGGGTGCGCGGGAGCTCTGGGGCCATGATGTAGAGGGCGTCGTTCTGGGCGAAGAGGTCGGTCTTGAGGCCCTCGGAGAGCGCGTAGATGAGCGCGTAGGGGAGCCCGCTGACCGCGGCGACGTAGGTCGCGGCGGCGGCGGTCGGGACCCACGGGACCTGCTCGAAGTGGACGTCGCGGTCGCGGCTCAGGCAGAACTCTCGGATGAGGTCGAAGTAGCTCACGGGCTCCTCGGCGCCCAAGTCGAAGGTCTGGCCCGAGGTCTGCTCGGGGTGGGCGACGCACCAGCACAGCGCGGCGATGACGTCGTCGACGTAGGTCGGCTGCGTGACGTGGTGCATGTCGGGCGGGATGAGCATGTGGGACATGCTCCCGATGACGCCCTCGAGCATCTCGAAGCCCGCGCTCCCGGAGCCGATGATGAAGCCGGCGCGCAGGACCGTCAGCGGGACGCGCCCCCGTGCGAGCTCGCGCTCGACCTCGTTGCGGCTCGCCAGGTGCTTCGAGACGAACTCGTCGGGCTCGAGCCCGCTCAGGTACACGATCCTCTCCAGCCCGACCTCGCGCGCGGCGCGCCCGAAGGCGCGCGCAGCCTGTCGATCCCGCTCGACGAAGTCGTCCTCGTCCCCCGGACCGCCCTCCATCGAGTGGACCATGTAGAACGCGAGCGCGCAGCCGGACAGCAGGTCGGGCAGCGCGTCGGCCTCGGTCACGTCTCCCTGTACGACCTCGACGCCTTCTCGGCCGAGCAGGCCCGTGCGCTCGGGCGGACGCCGTGACACCGCGCGGACCTCGTGCCCCGCCTCGACCAGCGCCGTCATCAGGCGACCCCCGATGAACCCCGTCGCCCCGGTGAGCAAGATCTTCACGCGTCCTCCACGTCCTCGGAATGAACTCTGCGAATGGGATGCCGTGCGCGACCAAACGATGCGCCGGGCTCAGAACCTACCACCGAACACCAGGCCGCCGCCTCCCTCAGGCAGGATCATAGGCGCGACCGTGAGCGCCTCGGGGCCAGGGTAGGCGAGCTGGTAGAAGAACGCAGTGCTCACCCCGGTGAGCACGAGCGCCCCCAGAGCAGCGCCTGTGACCGCGATGTATTCTGAGGCAGGCAAATCACTCACCGGTGTTTCGGAGTCGTACACCTGAGAGAGCAGAAAGCCACCCCCCAAATACCCAAGAAGCCACCCCTGTCTCTTATACACATCTCCGAGCCCACGAGACAGGCAGAAATCTC
>CAJXPN010000862.1 GCA_913058025.1 uncultured Myxococcales bacterium
CACAGAGTAGATCGTCGGCAGCGTCAGATGTGTATAAGAGACAGGTCGTGTGGTAGTGGTACACGCCGTCCGGGAACTCGGGCGTCGGGCCCTCATGCCCGCTGCACCCGTCCAGGTCCGTGGGCGCCGCGCCGCCCTCCCCCTTGGGTCCGTACACCACGAACCCGTCGAGCAGCAGCCCGAGGATCTTGGAGTGCTCGCCCGGCGTGTCGATCTCGTCCGTGATGCAGTACGGGACGCCGTGGTAGTGGTACGAGGTCCCCTCGGCCAGCGGGTGCCCGTTGCACGCGTCGATGAACGGTACGCCGTCCACGTCGAAGTTGTTGTCCAGCGCGATGTCGCCGCTCCCCTCGTACGGGTTGAACAGCAGGCCGCCGCTGATCGACACGCCGATCGTCCCCAGCCCTGCATCCGTGGGCTCGGCCGCCAACACGGGGTCCATCGGGATCTCGTACTCGTACTCGCTCTCGAGCACCACGATCGCGTCCCCTCCCATCGGGGGAGCGTACCCCTCGAGCACGCCGCGGTCCGGGATGCCGTCGTCACCCACCGACAACGTCTCCCCATCCAGGCTCAACGTCATGTCCGACGCCCACGCCGCGGCCATCACCGTCTCGCCGTAGCTCGCGGGGTCGTCCACGCCGCCTCCGCCGCCCTCGCCCTCCCCCTCGGTCGTGCACGCCGTGAGCGCCAACGCCAGCGCCAACGTGGCGACCGTGTACCCGTTCTTCATCTGCTGCTCCTGTTCGTTTCTGGTCCTCGGCCCCCACGCCATCAGAGCAACACACGTACCGGACGAACGCAAACAAGCCAAAACCATGCGAAAGCAAGACGATACAGAAGACCTCCCAAAACACCGAACACGACCGTCGCTCAAGCGACGTGCCCAGGTGTGCACGACGTGCGCGCCTGGCCTACGAGGTGAGAATGAAGGGCACACCTCGCAGCGCACTCCGCGCGACCCGAAGGCCGACGTGAGAAACCTACCGTGGGCGAGGATCCGAGCAGGCTCGAGGACGCGTTCGAGAGCGCTCGCGAACAACCATGAAGCTGAGATAGACTGGGTGGGCCTTGGCCTGACCCACATGAGTCGACAGCGCCTCGTGCATCACAGACAGCGACGAGCAGGAGGGAGACATGGCCGGTGACGAGAACACGCGAGTGGACGCGCGCGCACTCCACGCGATGAACGAGCGCGCCAACCGACTCCAAGACGAAGGTGACTTTCACGCCGCGCTCACACTCCTCGAGCGCGTCGTCGCGTCGAGCGTGGACGTCCTGGGCGCCGAGCACGAGGACACGCTCGTGGCCCAGAACAACCTGGGCGACACGCTCCGATCCGTGGGCGACTTCGACCAGGCACGCGCTCTGCTCGAGCGCACCGTCGAAGCCATGGACCGCACGCTCGGCGACGAACACCCCTACACACTGTCGACACGCAGTAACCTCGCGTCGGTGTTCTCATCCATGAGAGAGGTCGCGCGGACGCGACGTCTGCGCGAGGACATCCTCGAGACCCAACGACGCGTACAGGGCCCCGACCACCCCGAGACGCTCATCGCCATGAACAACCTCGCCTCCACGCTGATGCACATGGGCGAACTCGAGGACGCGAGGAGCCTGTTCCAACGCACGCTCTCGTCCATGAAGAACACGTTGGGCGCCGAGCACCCGCACACCCTCGACGCGACGAACAACCTCGCCAGCGTCCTCCACGAACAGGATGACATCGACGCCGCCCACACACTCTACGTGCGCGTGCTGGAGGCGCGCACCCGAACGCTCGGCGCCTCACACCCGAGCACGCTCACGTCGATGAACAGCCTTGGCATCACGCACCGCGACCTTGGTGACCCCGACGCCGCGCTCGCCCTCCAACGAAGCGCCGTCCAAGGGCTCACGCACGTGCTCGGCCCTCAGCACCCCCACACGCTCACGACCATGAGTCACCTCGCCACGACGCACCAAGCACGCGACGAACTCGACGCAGCGGTCGCCCTGCGAGAGCGCGTCCTCGACGCCTACGTCGACCAGTTCGGAGACGACCACCCCGTCAGCATAGACATGATGCACACGATCGCATCGGGGCTGATCCAGATGGAGCGCTACACCGCCGCGAAGGGCTTGCACGAACACATACTGGGCGTCCTCTCACGTGCCCTGGGTGAAGAGGACCCACGGGCGATCGATGCGATGAGCGATCTCGCGTTCGTGACGTTGAGATCTGGCGACACCACGGGGGCGTGCGCCATCCTTCGCCGCACCATCGCGTTGCGCGAGCGCGTCCATGGAGAAGAACACCCCGACACGATCATGTCGCGCGCGATCCTGGAGCGCATCCTCAGCGGCGCCGGGACGCCGTGAGCACACCTCACACGAACCGGCAGTCCAGCTCGAGCGCCTGGTCGAGGCGCTGCTCGTACTCCTCGCGCGGGATCTCGATCGTGCCGAACTTGGCGAGGTGGTCGGTCGTGAACTGCGTGTCGAGCAGCGCGTAGCCCCGCTCGTTCATCCGCTCGACGAGGTGGTACAGGCACACCTTCGAGGCGTCCCGCTCCGTGTGGAACATCGACTCCCCCGCGAACAGCCCCCGCAGCGCCACGCCGTACAGCCCGCCCACGAGCTCGCCGTCCCTCCACGCCTCCACCGAGTGCGCGAAGCCGTGGCGGTGGAGCTCGGTGTACGCCTCGATGATTCCCGCCGAGATCCAGGTCCCCGAGTCCTGCCCTCGCGGCGCCGCGCACGCCTCCATGACCTGCTCGAAGGCCGTCGAGAAGCGGATCTCGAACGTCCCGCGGCGCACGGTCTGGCGCAACCTGCGAGACGCGTGGAACGCGTCGAGCGGGATGATCGCCCGCGGGTCCGGCGCGTACCAGTAGATCTCGAAGTCCTGATCCTCGTGCGCCATGGGGAAGATCCCCTGGGCGTAGGCGTTGAGCAGCATCTCGGCGTTGGGCTTCTTCATGCGCGGCGCTCCATCTGTCTCTTATACACATCTCCGAGCCCACGAGACAGGCAGAAATCTCG
>CAJXPN010000863.1 GCA_913058025.1 uncultured Myxococcales bacterium
AGATTTCTGCCTGTCTCGTGGGCTCGGAGATGTGTATAAGAGACAGCTCCTGCTCTCCGTCTCTGGAGTCGTTGTCTCCCCCAACGTGCCAACACGCCAACACGACGTCCTCTCCGACGTGGTACAGCCTCCCGCGCGAGCCGCCGAACGACGGCCCGCGCTCGCCCGAGGCCGCATCGAACGCTCGGTTGGTGCTCGCGCCCGAGACCACGCGCCACCGGCCCATCGCCCGGACCCCCTCGACCCCGCCCAGGAACGCGGACCGCCAGAGGAGCCTGCCGTCACGGAGCGACCACGCCTCCAGCACCTCGCCGTCGTGCGTGAAGAGCTCATCGACCTCCGGCGAGACCACCGCCGCGCGCGAGGCGCCGTACCCCTCGCTTCGCTCCGACGCGTTCGTCTCGAGCGCCAGCGGCGCGCGACCCGGCCTCGAGACTCTGCAACTCCGGCCACTCCGTAGCACGAGCCCGCTCGCGCCACACACACCGAGCAGATCGTTGTCCAGGCGCCGCGACGTCCCCGCCGCCGAGACCACGTGGACCTCGTCGTTCCAGGCGGTCACCACATGCGAGCTTCCCCAACGCTTCACATCGACTGGAGGCTCAGGGAGTTCGCAGAGCAGGCGAGGTTGGATCACGTTCCTGGCCACTTCGCACCTCACTTCGTGCAGGGTTCGACACGTCGGGACGTGGCCATCGTACACCCGCGACCGAGGATTGCGCACCCAGGCGAGGTCACGGGGCTTGCTGCCCGCGCCGCGACGCGATAAAAAGCCCGCCCGGATGACGCGAGAGGCCAGCACCTCTCGACGACCCCAGAGACCTCCCTCGACCTACTGACACACGCACGTCACGGAGCCAGAACCGCGATGACGACCGAAGCCTGGCAACAGCGCCACCACGAGGCCTCGCGCGCCCTGATCCAACAGGGCTCGCAAGCGCTCCGACAGAACGACCTCCAGCTCGCCCAGCGCGCCCTCTCGGAGGCCGCCATCATCCTCGACATGGCCTTCTACGAGGAGAACGAGGTCACCAAGCTCAGGGCGCAAGCCTTCAATGAGCTCGGCGTCGTCCACCAGCGCGCGGGTGACCTCGAGTCCTCTCGCGGCTTCCACGACCAGTCGGCGAAGATGTGCGACATCCTCCTCGAGAACGGCGTCGACGAGTTCCGCGGGAACTCCGCCGCCACGCACCTCAACCTCGCCAGCGTCTGCGCCACCATCGGTGACATGGACGCGGCCAACACCGCCGCGGAGCGCTCCATCTCCGTCGTCGAGCTCATGCTCGAGGACGCAGGAGAGGGCGTGGCCAACCTCGGCACCGCCTCCTACCAGACGCTCGCGTCGGTCCGCGCGCACCGCGAGGACGTCGCAGGCGCCGGTGAGGCCATGCGCCGCGCCATAGAGCTCGCTCAGATCGGCATCGACGCCGGCCAGACCTCGCTCTACGCCAACATCGCCCAGGGCTGCCAGCAGCTCTCGGTCATCCTCTTCCAGAACGACGAGTTCGACTCCGCCTTCGAGTGGGGCCGTGAGGCAGAGCGCCTGTCCGAGACCGCCTTCGAGGAGGTCGGCCAGGACACGCTCCCCATCTACATCGTCTCTCAGATCAACCTGATCTCGTTCTCCGAGCAGACCGGGAAGTTCTCGGCCGCCGAGGACAGCCTCTGGAAGGCCGTCGAGGTCATCGGCAACGACGCTCGCCTCCTCAAGCGCGGCAAGGACTTCTACGAGTACTGCCGCAAGCAGGCAGACAAGCGCCTCACCGAAGGCGACCTCCCCCGCGCCGAGGTCGAGTCCGGCTACGCAGACCTCCTCGAGCGCATCGAGGAAATCGGCGGCATCCCCGACGACCTCGAAGATCCGGTCTACGAGGGCGACGACGAGCCCCAGGCGTTCCTCACGTCCGACGACGAGGGCGAGAGCGAGTGAGCCCCTGAGCTACCGACCGCTGGAAGGCGCACCCTCTCGGGTGCGCCTTCTTCATTTGGAGGCCGCGTCGACGGCTCGCTTCACCTTCCGCTGCTCCTCGAGCTCGATCTTCACGGGCGTGATCGTCGACTCGAACCAGTCGTCTCCCAAACCGCCGCCCTCGAGCACGCCCGGGCTCATGCCCGCGGCCGCGATCGTGAGCTCGTCGCCCACGATCTCCACGCGCTTGCGCGCGAACTCGACCGCGTTCTGCAGCTTCTCCACGCCCTCGGCCTTCTCACCTCGCTGCGCCTCGAACGCCTTCGCCAGCGCCGTGAGCATCTTCGCGCGGTTGCTCGAGTAGCCCTCCACGGCGCGGTTGTAGCGCTGCGCGGCCGCCGCCACGTCGGGCGCGTCGTTGGCGTACGAAAGCGGCCCCTCACCCACGACCCACACGTCCGCGCGCCCGACGTACTTCCCTCTGGAGTTCGGCTCGGCCGACGGCACGCCTCGCGTCCAGTTCGGCCGACGCGTCTGTGCCCCGCTGCCCGACACCAGCGCGGCGTCCACGCGCAGTCCGGCCGCCTCGAACTCCGCGATGAGGTCCTGCGTCCCCGCGACCCCCGCGTTCGACAGCAGCACCACGACGTCGGCGCCTCCCGCCTCACCGACCGCCTCGGCGTAGGACTTCACGGGGTCCGCGAGTTCGACGCCCACCTTCTCGTGGAAGTCCGAGGTCGCGCCTCTGGGCGCCGTGATCCCGATGAAGGCGACCTCCAGCCCTGCCCTCTCGACGACCACGTGCGAAGGCAACGGAGCCTCACCCTCCACGCGCAGGTTCGCCGACACGAACGGGAACGTCGCCTTCGCGCGGAGCTCCTCGAACCGAGACCACCCCGCCGCCAGATCGTACGACCCCACGACCGCCGCGTCCGGCGCGAGCTCGTTCATCCCGGCGACCACCGCGCGCGCCTTCTTCATCTCCTCTTCGATCACCCTGGCCGAGCTCGAATGCGCGTGTGTGTTCTTGAAGAGCGCGTCCCCCGCGTCCACGTAGAACAGGCGCGCCGCAGGCTCTTCGCCAAAGCGGCCCCAGAGCTCCTTCGACGCATCC
>CAJXPN010000864.1 GCA_913058025.1 uncultured Myxococcales bacterium
CCGTCCTCCACGACGCCGCCGCGCTCGCGCAGCTCGCGTCCACAGAACCCCTCGACGCCTCCGCCTCGGTCACGTTCACACACGCAGGCGAACGCCACGCCGTGCTCGGGAGGCTCCTCGAGCTGCTCGCGCGTGAGCGCCCCCTCCTCGTGTGGCTCGACGACGTTCAGTGGGGGCTCGACGCCATCGACTTCGCCTCGTGGTTCCTCGCGCGCTCGGGCGCCCCGGTCCTCTTCGTGGCGACCGCCCGCGACGACGCCCTCGCCGAGCGCCCTCGCGAACGCCGCGCCCTGGCCAGGCTCTCGGAAGACGCCATCGTCGACCTCACGCTCGAGCCCCTCGACGAGCTCGCACACCGCGACATGGTCTCGCGCTCGCTCCACCTCGCCCCGGAGCTCGTCGCGCGCGTCGCCTCGCGCACACAGGGCAACCCGCTCTTCGCCATCCAGCTCGTCGGCGCGCTCATCGAACGCGGAGCGCTCGCGCCCTCCCCCAGCGGCTTCGTCCTGCGTGGGGAGGAGCCCGAGATCCCGGACTCGCTCCACGAGTTGTGGCTCCAACGTCTCGAGCGCGTCGTCTCCAACCAACCCGACGCCTCCGATCGCTGGCGCGCGCTCGAGCTCGCCGCCTGCCTGGGGCACACGTTCTCGCTGGCCGAGTGGAGGTGGGTCTGCCAACGCCTCGGGATCTCCTGGTCGCCCGAGCTCCTCGACCGGCTCCAGCGCGTCCGGCTCCTCTCGCTCGACGTCGACGCGGACGAGGCCACCTTCGCCCACCCCATGCTCCGCGAGTCGCTCACCCGACGCGCCCGGGAGCTCGACAGCCACGCGCCCATGCACCTCGCCTGCGCCGCGCTCGCGCTGCGCCAGGCCGCGCTCGAGCCCCGGGCCTGGCTGCGCGCGGGCCACCACCTCGTCGCGGCGCGGGCCTTCGCGCGCGCGCTCCCCGCGCTCATCGAGGCGGCCACCCGCGCCATGGAGCAGGGTGACTTCTCGCTCTGCGAGGCCGCGCTCGAGCTCCACGCCCGAGCGTGCGCAGAGGACCCCTCGCATGACCGCGCCTCGGCGCTCGACCACGGCCTGCTCGAGGGGTGGATGGCGGCGCGAAGCGGGCGCGCCGAGGAGGCGGGCGCCGCGGTCGAGCGCGTCGTCGCCGGCGCGCTCACGCTGCGCCTCGACGACGTCCTGGGGCGCGCGCTCACGCTACGGGCGCGCCTCGAGCGCATGTCTCGACCCGCCGACGCGCTCGCGACCCTCGAGCGCGCCATCCCGCTGCTCGCGCGATCTAGCGACCAGCGCACGCACGGCAAGGCGGTCCTCGCGCGCGGCTGGATCATGGGGCGAGGCGGCGACATCGACGCAGGCCTCGCGGGGCTCACGGCCGCGCGCTCGATCTTCGCAGACATCCCGGACCCACGCTGGGTCGTCGACGCCGACCTCTCCATCGCCTACGTCCTCGCCCAGGACGGCCGCTTCGACGAGGCCACGCTCCGAGTCGAGGCCGCCGTCGAGCGCGCCCGCGCCATCGGCGCCGTCGAGCTCGAGGCCAAGTGCGAGAACACCCTGGGTGAGTGCGCTCGCTTCACGCACCGCTGGTCCGATGCCAGGCGCCACTACGAGCTCGCGCGCGCGCTCCACGCCACCTCCGGCGCCCTGGATCAGCCGGTGTTCGACCTCAACCTCGCGCTGTGCGCGCTCGGCGCCGGCGACCTCGACGCCGCCGGGGCGCTCCTCTCCTCGCTCGATCGGCTGTGGCTCAAGCTCACGCACCAGGGGCTCGAGCCCCTCGTCCTGTGCGCGCGCGTGTGGTGGCTGGCGGCCTCGGGGCGCTGGGCCGAGCTCGCCCGCGAGCTCGCCCACACCCGCCACTCCCTCGCGGACGCGGGGCTCGTCGAGCGAGACATCTCGGACTGCCTCACCCACACGCGCTCTTCCTGTGTGAGCGCGGGACACGACGACCTCGCCACCATGTGCGACCTCGCGCTCGAGACCCAGCGCTGACTCGACGCCAGCGCCCCGCTCAGCGCTCGACGCTCCAGATCGCGCCGTGCTCGGGCTCGTACGCGGTCATCGCGTCGAGCAACGCCGCCGGATCCGCGGTCGCCTGGATGATGTCGCGGTGCGCCCTGGAGACGAACCCGCGGGCGGTCGTCTCGTCGAGGTACGTGAGCAGGTGGTCGAAGAACCCGTCGGTGTTGTAGACGCCCACGGGCTTCCGGTGGAGCCCGAGCTGGGACCAGGTCAGGATCTCGAACAGCTCGTCGAGCGTGCCGTACCCGCCAGGCATCGCGATGAAGCCGTCCGAGCGCTCCTCCATCATCGCCTTGCGCTCGTGCATCGTGTCGCAGTGGACGAGCTCCGTGACCGCCTCGTTCGTGACCTCGGTGCTCGAGAGCCCCCACGGGATGATCCCCACGACCTCTCCGCCCGCCTCGAGCACCTCGTCGGCGATCACGCCCATGAGCCCGACAGCGCCGCCGCCGAACACCAGCCCGATCTCCCGGCTCGCCATCTCCCGGCCGAGCGCCCTCGCCGCCTCGGCCCAGATCGGATCCTCACCCGTCCTCGATCCGCAATACACACACACACGCTTCATAGGCTCCTTCCTTCGCGTCTCACGCGCCACGTCTCACTGCACCTGCTGGACAGACGCCTTGGCGCCTCTCCTCATCCGCACTCTTATCGCATCCCGACACGATAGACGCTCCGACCGTATCGCGCATCCCCGACGCGTCACGTGCGCAGGACAATCCCACTGCTGGCCGGTCAGGAGCCCGACGTGAACAGAGGCGGGTTCGCGGGTCCGATGCGGGCTGGGGGTGGGATTGCAGCACGGTCCCCCAGCGGCCGCTCGCTCGCGCTCGCTCTCGCGTTCCCCTCACAGGGAACTCAGCTGCATCAACGCCTGATTGTGGCTGGTGGCTCGCGGGTTTGAAGAGGACTGGGGGTGGAACTGCCACACGGTCCCCCAGCGGCCGCTCGCTCGCGCTCGCTCTCGCGTTCCCCTCACAGGG
>CAJXPN010000865.1 GCA_913058025.1 uncultured Myxococcales bacterium
ACGAGATTTCTGCCTGTCTCGTGGGCTCGGAGATGTGTATAAGAGACAGCCGCCGAGCCCCTCTACGAGCGCCTCCGAGTCGCCGACTTCAAGGACAAGCGGATGCGCCTCGTCGAGCTCTCCGCCGTGCTCGACACGCACGGAGACACCCCCGGCGTCGAGGCGATCGCGCGCCGCGCGCTCGGCGTCATCTTCGAGAACCTCGACGACGTCAACAAGAGCAAGCTCATCGAGCGCCTCTTCAACGACCTCGAGCGCTCCGGCGCCCGCTCCCGGCGAGGCTGGCTCAAGCACGTCCTCGAGCCCATCGTCCTCCAGAACGCCACGAACCTCTACATCCAGGGCCGCCTCGTCGACCTCGTCTCACGCTTCGACCCCGACGAGTCCTCGCCCTACATGCTCTTCCACCTCGACGCCATGCGCGAGGTCGGCGTCGAGAAGACCGACCCACGCGTCATCGCGTTCGCCCACGAGCATGGCTCCCGCGCCTTCATCGGCAGGCTCTACCCCCTCACCGAGATCACCGGGCTCCTCGGCACCGAGACCCCGATCGGTCGCTCCGCGCGCCGCGCCATCGACGAGATCATAGAGCGAGAGGGCCTGGGTGACACCTCGGGCTCTCTCAGCGTCGCCCAGGGCGTCGGCGGCGAGCTCAGCGTCGCCGTGGCCACCCAGGGCGCGCTCTCGCTCGGCGGCTCGATGGTCGCGAACTCGGAAGGGCAGGGCGGCGCGTCCGAACTCTCCGTTCGCGCCCCCGAGGTCTCGTTCGCGCGCGCCAACCCCGTGGTCTTCGCGTTCATCATCCTCGGCTCCATCGCCGCGCTCTACCTCGCCTCCGCCGGCGTGCTCGCCATGCTCGGGGCCTCCTGATCCAACCGGTCCACCAACACCACGACGTCCTCGCTTCGGCCTGGCTCGACACCGAAGCCCGAGCCCCTAAGGACCCTCACCCACGCCACGCCATCTCCCGAGACCATGATCTCCTGGCCTCCGCGCAGCTCGCCGCGTCGGTCGAAGCGGTGCGCGCGCTCCTCCCACACGATCGACGCACGCATGAGCACGTCCTCGACCTCGCCGCCGAGCGGCTCGTACCAGGGCGAGCAGCAGTAATCGAGCAGCCAGCCGCCAGCCCACGCCTGCGCGACGTGGTGCGCGCGCCAGTAACGCACCAGCGCCGACTCCCGGTCCCACCCCGCCGGCGTCAGGCGCAACACCCCCGGCTCGTCCTCGTCCAGGCAGAGGCCGTTGCTCGCGAACACCGACTGGAGGAAGCACGCGCCCGCGTAGCCCTCCGCCTCGCGCCCGGCCGGCGGCTCCATCCACGCCTTGCCCATCGTCCGCAGCGACAGCGGCCCGATCAACGCCCCTTCCTCATCGAACGCCTCGTCGAGCGCCCCCTCCCGCGTCACGACCACGTACAACGTCGAGACGTCGTAGCCCCCGCTCTCCTCGACCTCCCGAGACCTCGGGTAGGCCTCATGGAGCGTGAGGTCCTCGCGCGCGAAGTCCTCCGCCGACACCTCCGCGTACCCTCCGTGGCAACAGAACGCCTCGCCCAGGAACGGGTAGTCTGTGCCCTCTCCTTCGTCAGGGGCGTGGTAGATCGAGAGCGCCCGCTCGACGCGCTCGCGGACGCTGCGCCCGCTGTAGTCAGGCTCGATCCCGTCCCACGATCCGCGCCGCCTGTCCGGCCTCGTCGCGTTGTGGGGCGTCAGCGTCGTCACGAGCTCCGGGAGGCTCTCCATCAGCTCGAGCTGTAGATCCGCCCTCGGGGTGCGCTCGCCCTTGATGTCACCGAAGCTCAGGTCACGCAGCCCACGCAGGTGAGGTGCCCTCGCCAGCTCCGTCAACGCGCGGCGCGACATCGCGTGCCCCGAGATGTCCAGCGAGGTCAGGCCAGACAGGTGCGCGGCCGCGCTCAGCGCGGCCGCGCACGCGTCGTCGAGCTCCATGTAGGCCAGGCCGAGGCGCCTCGGGTCCGCGCGCTTCAAGCCCTCCAGCGCGCGCTCGAGCGCTGGCGCGTCGATCCCCTCGAGCCAGTAGAACCCCAACGACACCAACCCGCCCACGTCCGGGGCGTGGCAGTACGAGTGGAGCGTCCGGGCGTCCCCTTCCTCCACGAGCAAGGTCCTCCCCAGCGCGTGCAGGGGGTGCGACCGCTGGGTGAAGACGTCCGCGTCATCCTCCCACCACGCGCCATTGTCCCAGCACCTGTCGTCGTCCGGCCAGCCCTCGAGCTGCTCGAGCGCGTACGGCAGCCACTCCTGCTCGACCTCGCCCGGAGCGCGCGTGTGCGCCTCCACCATCGCGTCGAACAGGGCGAGAAACCGCCCGCTGTCAGGCGCCTCGCCGCCGTGGAAGAAGTCTCTGAGGTCCCCGAACGTCCAGCTCACTCGGTCGCCCCGCCCGGTACGAGCTCGGGCGCGGCGGCCTCGTCCCGGGCGCGCCTCGCCTTGAGCCGGTGGTAGATGCCCGAGCCGATCAGCGCCGGGACCGCCACCACGCACATCGGACACACCGCGCCGATCGCCGCCGCGCCCAGCGAGATCGCGCCCAGGCCGATGCCCGCACCCAGGTGCTCCCTGCCCATCCGCGCGTTCGCCTCGTCCTTCGTCTCGTCGTCTTCGTTCGCCATCTCGGGGCCTCCAGAGCGTTCGAGGGTGCGCGGCGTACTTCGCCGCGCACCCTCGAATTTACGCACTCTTTGGCTCAACTCCAGCCGGAGATGGGCGCGCCGTAGACCTCAGGTGCCCGGTCGCCCTTGAGCTCGTCGAGCGTGCAGGAGCCGGAGAGGTCGCACGGTGTCGTCTGGAGGATCATGTAGACGCGGTCGTGTTCTGGGACGTGGACGTGGCGCGGGCCGTGGAAGCCGCGCTCGAGCAGCCCGGCGAGCGCCGCCGGGCCAGACAGCGCGAGCGCGCCCTCGTCCGGGAGCACCACCACGAGGCGGCCGCCCTCGATCGCGCGCGCGGCGTGCTCCGCGAGCTCCTCGAACTCACGCGCGGTGAGCG
>CAJXPN010000866.1 GCA_913058025.1 uncultured Myxococcales bacterium
GCCTTGAAGAACTGCTGGTCCTGGCGAAGCTTCGAGTCGTCGGAGAGGCGCGCGGCGAACTCGGCCTCGAAGGTGATCTGGGTGGAGCCGTAGACGCAGACGCAGAAGGCGACGGCGAAGGCGGCGATGATGGGCCATGGGCGCTGGCTCGAGACGCGCGAGCACCAGCCGAGCGTGGCGTCGAGGGCGGCCTGGGCGCGGCCGCCGCGGCCGCCTCGCCAGGGCGCGGGGCGAGGCATGAGGTCGAGCAGGATGGGCACGAGCGTCATCGCGATGCCGTAGGCCGACAGCACGCCGAAGCAGGCGGCCGCGCCGAGCTGCTGGAAGACGGGTGTGGGCACGAGCAACAGCGACAGGAAGCCCACGCTGGTCGTCACGCTCGTGAGCAGGCAGGCCTCGCCGACCTCTGCGCTCGCGCGCAGGATCGCGTCGCGCTTGGGCGTGTCGCCCTCGAGCTCGAGCAGGTAGGCGCTGCACAGGTGGACGACGTCGGAGACCGAGATGATGAGGACGAGCGCGGGGATGAGCGAGATGAAGATGTTGACGTTGGGGTCACGGAAGATGGCGAACGACATCGCCCACGCGACCGCGAGCAGCGCCGAGATCGAGGTCACGAAGACGGGCCAGATGCGCCCGAAGAGAAGGTAGATCGCGCCGAGCAGCAGGAAGGCGACCGCGGGGAAGAGCATGAAGAGGTTGTTCGCGGACTCGCCCACGATCGCGGCGATCGCGGCGGGGACCCCGGCGGTGTGGACGGCGTCGGCGGAGGCGCCCGCGTTCTGCGCGGCGCGCAGCGCGGTGTCGACGATGTAGGGGGTGTCCTCTGCGCGCTGGCCGTCTTCCTGGGCGAGCTCGACGACGAAGGTCGCCGAGGTGCCGTCGCGGGAGATGAGGCGGCCTCCGGCGGCCGGGTCGTCGAGGATCTCCTGGAGGATCGGGCCGGCGCGTGAGGGGTCGGCGGCCGCCTCCTCGGCGAACCGCCGCACCGCGATCGTCTCGCCCGAGAGGCCGGTGCGCGACATGTTCACGATGCTCGTGACGCGGCGGACCTGCTCCATCGCCTCGAGGTCGCGGTGGATCGCCTGGAGCATCGGGAGGGACTCGGGGCCGAACGGGTCGGCCGCCTCGACGGCCACGAGCAGCGCGGCGTCGGAGCCGAACTGGGCGACGCGCGCCTCGTAGGCGCTGTACTCGGGGTGGGCCTCGCCGAAGAAGAGGCCCTTGAGCGAGGAGCGCATCGACGCGCTCGGGTAGACCGAGGCGGCGATCAGGGTGAGCGCGGTGAGGGCGCCGAGCGCGAGCCACTTGTGGTCGAGCGAGGCGTTGACCCACCAGGTGAGGGCGGCGCGCACGCGGGCGCCGCGGAGAGGGGTGTCATGGGACGTGTCGTCTGTGTTCACTTTTCTGTGCTGCCGCTCTGGTCCTTGATGACGAACTCGACGCGCCGACTCGCGTCGCGACACGCCTTTTTCATGATGCCGCGGACCGAGGAAAGGTCGCACTTCATTCGCGTCTCTCCGTAGCCCTTCGCGGTGAGGCGAGAGGAGTCGACGCCGTGGTCGATGAGGTAGTCACGCACCGAGCGTGCGCGCTCGAGCGAGAGCTCGAGGTTGAGGTCGTCGGAGCCGCGGTCGTCGGTGTGGCCGCCGATCTCGATGGCGCTGAGCTGGGGGTTCGATCGGACGACGCCGGAGACCTGGTCGAGCAGTGAGAAGGAGCGCGGCTTGATCGTGGCCTTGCCGCGGTCGAAGTAGACCTTCTCGAGGATGAGGATGGCCTCGCGGTCGACGACGACCTTGACGCGGCCCTGGTCGGGGCAGCCGTCGTCGTCCTTCACGCCGTTGTAGATCTCCTTCTCGTCGGGGCACTGGTCGTCCGCGTCGTCGATGCCGTCCTGGTCGTTGTCGGGCTCGGGGCAGCCGTCGTCGTCCTCGAACCCGTCCACGTCTTCCTTCTCGAGGGGGCAGTCGTCGACGTCGTCGAGGATCTCGTCCTGGTCGTTGTCAGGGTCGGGGCAGCCGTCGGGGTCCTCGAACCCGTCGATGTCTTCGGGCTGCTCGGGGCAGGAGTCGTCGGAGTCGACGAGGCCGTCGGAGTCTGCGTCCTCCTCGGGGCAGCCGTCGGAGTCGGCGACGCCGTCGTAGTCCTCGGCGTCGTCGGGGCAGGAGTCCTCGGCGTCGGGGATCTGGTCGTCGTCGTTGTCGAGCTCGGGGCAGCCGTCGGCGTCTTCGAAGCCGTCGAGGTCCTCGGGGGTCTCGATGCAGGAGTCGCGGGCGTTGGTGACGCCGTCGCCGTCGAGGTCTGGCGGCGGGTTCTGGGAGAAGGTGTAGGAGAGGAGGACGCGGAAGGCGGGTGAGCCGAGGCCGGGGGTGACGCCGAAGCCGGCGCCGGCGGTCAGGGCGTGCGCGCTGGTGAGCATGTAGCGCGCGCCGAGGTCGACCTCCAGGGGCGCCTCCTCGGGGATGAACTCGGCGTTGTTCGGGTCGAGGCCGACCTTACCGAAGGCCTCGGCCATGGCGAAGAGGCGCTCGGGGAGGATCGGGTGCTGGTAGGCGAGGCCGTAGGTGAGCTCGTTGCCGACGTCGACGTTGGCGAAGGTCTGGCGCTGCCGGACGAGGTAGCCGAGGTTGGCGGCGAGGCGGATGCCGTTGCCGTGCTGGTACTCGACGACGCCGCGGGGCTCGACGGTGAAGGACGCGTTGCCCTGGAGCTGCCCGTCGGGGCTGGTGGGGATGGAGACGGGGACCACGAGCGCGAAGCCGGCGCCCTTGCCGCGGCTCATGATCTTCCACTTGGGCACGAGGGTGAGGTCACCGAACGTGACGGCGCTGAGCTCTCGGGAGGGCAGGCCGGGGGCGTCCTCGGCGGACTGGAAGAGGGTCAAGGGCGCGCGCAGGCCGAGCTCGAACTGGTCGAAGAGGCCGACGGCGACGAGCGCGTCCATCTGGACGTGGTGCCGGATGCTGTCTCTTATACACATCTCCGAGCCCACGAGACAGGCAGAAATCTCG
>CAJXPN010000867.1 GCA_913058025.1 uncultured Myxococcales bacterium
GCATAGCACGCACGAACACGGCCCGGCCGCCGCTTCTCGCGATGGCCGGGCCGCTTCATGTCCTCGAGGTTCGCCCTCGCCTCACTCACCCTGCCCGAGCGAGTAGCCCCGGCGGTCTCCGAATCGGTAGAGGTTCTCGGTCTTGATGACGTCGAACCCGGCGGCGCCCAGGCGCCCGAGCAGGTCGACGATGTCGGCGTTGGTGACCTCGCCCGAGCTCGGCAGGAAGCGGCAGCGCCAGTGGTCGGTGCAGAACGTCTCCGGCATGCCGTTGGGCCAGACCTTGACGCCGCGGTTGGTGATCATCTTGAGCTTCCAGGCGTCGCCCGCGGCGACGAGCCCGCTCCCCAGGTCATTGGGCGCGCGGTCGCCGTCGCTCCAGTCGAGGAAGACGTCGACGCCCTCGAGGACCTTGTCGTTCTTCCTGGGCGCGTGCGCCACGCTCGAGACGTCGAGTTTGGCGCCCTCGTAGCTCGCCGGCGCCAGCGTCCCCGGGCGCTCGCCCATGCGCTCCGACACCGCCTTGGCGAACCCCTTCGTGCCCACGCGCTCGGCGCTGCGGGACGCGTCGAAGACGTCGGCCGTGTGGATGCCCTGCTCGAGCGTGCTCAGCCACGCGTTCTCGATCCGCTCCGCGACCTCGAGCTGGCCCAGGTGCGCGAGCATCTGGACGGCTCCAGCCAGCAGGCCCGACGGGTTCGCGATGTCCTCCCCGGCGATGTCGGGCGCGGACCCATGGACGGCCTCGAACATCGAGACGTGCTCGCCCACGTTGGCCGACCCCGCCAGGCCCACCGAGCCCGAGATCTGCGAGGCGATGTCCGAGAGGATGTCCCCGTACAGGTTGAGCGTGACGATGACGTCGAAGTCCTGCGGGCTCGCGGCCAGGCGCGCCGATCCGATGTCGATGATCTGGTGGTCGCTCCCCAGGTCCGGGTACTCCTGCGCGATCTCCTGGAACACCTGCGAGAACAACCCGTCGGTGTGCTTCATGATGTTGTTCTTGGTCATGCACGTCACCCGCTCTCGACCATGCGCGCGGGCGTACTCGAAGGCGTACCGCACGATCCGCTCGCACCCAGGGCGGGTGATGAGCTTGAGCACCTGGGTGACCTCCTCGGTCTGCTGGTGCTCGATGCCCGCGTACAGGTCCTCCTCGTTCTCACGCACGATCACGAGGTTCATCTCCGGGAACGCGCACGGCACGAACGGCGAGTAGGACTTCGACGGGCGCACGTTCGCGAACAGGTTGAGCGTCTTGCGGATCGTGACGTTGAGGCTCTTGTAGCCGCCGCCCAGCGGCGTCGTGATCGGCGCCTTGAGGAAGATCGGGTTCTTCCTGATCGTGGGCCACGTGTCCGGCGAGATGCCCGACTTGTGCCCCGCGAGGAACTGGCTCTCGCCGATCTGGATCTCGTCGAACTGGATGTCGGCGCCGGCGGCGTCGAGGATCTCGAGGACCGCGTCGGTGATCTCGGGGCCGATGCCGTCGCCTCTCGCGAGGGTCGCCGTGGGGGTCGTGTTCATGGTCGTGTCGCTCTCTTATGGGTGATCGTGATGGGGGTCTGCGTCGGGGCCGTCGCTCACTCGGCGGAGGCGAGCATGGGCGCGTCGAGGGGGTCGGCGTGGCTGGCGTGGTCGAGCTCGCAGAAGACGAGCGCGTTGACGTCGAGCGCGGCGGAGATGCGGCTGGCGTGGGTCTCGACGACCTCACCCTCGGCGTTCATGTGCGCGGTCAGCTTCAGGCCGCGCGCCACGTCCATGAGCTCCAGGACCAGCGGCTGGACCGAGCGCCGAGCGACGCGCGCCGGAGAGTTCAGCGCGATCGTCGGCGGGTGGAACGAGTACCTCACCTTCCGGCCCGTCTCCACGCAGGAGTACGTCACGTTGACCTCCTGCTCGCGGCCCAGCGTGCACGTGTACATGGGCCCCCAGTCGGCCCAGACCTTCGTCGAGCAGCTCGAGAGGTCGGGCGTCTCGACCTCGATCTCGTAGTGGAGATCCCCACAGAGGAACTCGACCTCGAACGTCTTGGTGGCGAAGAAGTTCGTCTTGTCGTCGGTGGTGTTCTGCGTGCTCATTGGTGTCTCCTCTTGGGTTCGTTCGGGTTGGCGAGGTGCAAGCTAGTGCGGCGTGAGGTAGCGGTGAAGTAGATGTTATGGTTAAGTCATATCGTCGTGGCCGATATGTTTGGCGCACCCGACACGGAGGACAGGCATGGAGTGGTTGAATTTCAGGCACCTGTACGCGTTCTGGGCGGTCTGCCGGTACGGCGGCTTCAGCAAGGCCGCGAAGCGAATCTATGTGTCGCAGTCGACGGTGAGCGAGCAGGTCGCCTCGCTCGAGGCGTACCTCGAGGAGGACCTCATCGAGCGCAGCACGAGGTCGCTCACCGTCACCGACCGCGGCGCCGCGCTGCTCGAGTACGCCGACGGGATCTTCAGGAGCAGCGCCGAGATCAACCGGATCTTTCGCGACAAGGGCGCCTCGCAACACCCCCGCAACATGCGCGTCGGGATGGTCGGCGGGATCTCGCGAAACTTCGTGTTCGGCCGGATCGTCGGCGCGCTCGAGTCTGGCGAGGGCGTGCGGATCGACGTCGTCGACGGGTCGTTCGACGAGCTGACCGATCTGCTCCGCGGGTTCGACCTGGACCTGATCCTCTCGCTCGATCGGCCGCGCCAGCAGGACCTCTTCATGATGCGCCACGTGAAGGTCGCCTCGAGCCCCATGCGCCTCGTCGGCACGCCCGAACTCGTCGCGGACGTGAGGCGAGAGCGCGACGAACCCTTCCCCGTCGAGCTCTACACGTTCCGCCACCCGTTCGAGGGGCTCCCGCTGCCCGAGGTGTGCGCCGAGCGCTTCGACCTCGCGCCGCGCGTGTCCGTCTGGACCGACGACATCTCGCTCCTGCGCTTCCTGGCCAACAGCGGCCGCGGCCTCGCGCTCGTCCCCGACTGTCTCTTATACACATCTCCGAGCCCACGAGACAGGCAGAAATCTCGTAT
>CAJXPN010000868.1 GCA_913058025.1 uncultured Myxococcales bacterium
CGAGATTTCTGCCTGTCTCGTGGGCTCGGAGATGTGTATAAGAGACAGGGCGTGCACGCTCCACGAGGAGGCGGTGCAACATGGATGGACGGAGCTCGAGGCCGAGGCCCTCTATATGCGCGCCCACGCCGCGCGACAGCGGGGTGACGTCGAGGAGGCGATGGCGTTGGCCGAGCGCGCGCGGCCGATGTTCGCCGAGCTCTCGGATCGGCGAGGCCTGGCGCGCGTGGTCCAGATCGAGGCGGACCTCATGGCCGCGCGCAACGAGCCAGAGCGCGCGTTCGCGCTGTACGGCGAGGCGCTCGAAGTGTTCGAGGGGCTCGGTGAGGTCGGGCGCGCGGCCGATTGCCTCATGGCGTGTGGCCACGTCCACCGGCAGCGCCAGCGGCTGCGCGAGGCCGAGACGTTCTACCGGGACGCGCTCGTGCGCTACCGGAGCATCGGGACCGAGCACAAGATCGCCAACTGCGTGAACGCGCTCGCCGAGCTCTTTCGCTTCGAGGGGGACCTCGAGCGCGCGCGGCTCAACTACGAGCGCGCGCACAAGATCTACGTGGCGATCGGCTCGCGGCAGGCGTTCATACCGCGCATCAACATGGGGCTGGTGGAGCTCGAGCAGGGCTCCGCGAGGGCCGCCCGAGAGCTGTTCGTGCACGCGCTCGATGTGTGTGAAGCGCACGGGCTCACCGGGTTCAGGGTGTACCCTCTGCTCGGCATGGCCGCCTGCGCGGCCATCGACTGTGACGCGACCGGGTACGACGACGCCCACGCCCGCGCCCTCAGCGTCCGTGGCGAGGGCGCGAACGACCCCGACGTGGCGATCCTCGCCGAGCGGGCGGGGGACGCGTGGCGCGGGCACGGTGACGTGCGCCGCGCGCGCGAGGCCTGGTCCTACGCGCTCGTCGAGCGGCGCGCGCTGGGCCACGGAGATCAGGTCGGTTCGCTGGTCGGTAAGTTGATGGGCGCTGGCCTCCCGGGCAACGAGCTCCCGTAGGCTGTGAACGCGACGTCGCGCAGCGCCTCGAGCCGGCCGGACCTCAGCATCATGTCCCTGCCGACGCCAGTGAGCGAGGTCCAGCGCGCGTCGACCCGCTCGAGCGTGGCCAGGTGCGTGGCGACCGAGCAGAGCAGCGCGGCGGGGTCGGAGAAGTCGGTGTACCGGAGGTCGAGCTCGCGCAGTCCATTGAGCCTGGGCCGCCTCGCCACGAGCATCGCCACGCCCTCGAGACGTTCGTTCTGCCCCATGTCCGCCAGCGAGAGCGATGAGACCCGGCCGCCGAGCTGGTCGAGCAGCGACCCGACGCGGTGGGCGTCTCGGCGCTGACCTTCTAGCGAGACCGAGCGCGCGAGCGCGAGCCGCGGCTCACGCTCACCGTCGAGCGCGCGCGCGATCCAGGCGCTCGGCGCCGCGCACGGTGAGGCCCCCCAGCCGCGGGTGTGGTCGAGCGCGTAGCGCAGGCCGTCCTCGAGCCCTGAGTCGCGCGGCCACAGCTCGAGGATCTCGCACATGGCTCGCCACGCGGTGTCGCGCTCGGGCTCATGGAGCGCGGCGCGCAAGCGGACGAGCCGGTCGTTCATGCTCAGGCCGCGCCCGAGCAGCGCGAGGACGGCGGGCTCGTCGTGGCTCGTCTGCTCGCCCACCTCGAGCCGTTCGACGAGGTGGCCTGGTCCGTGCTCGGCGCCGAGCGTGACGTGCGCGCCGCAGGCGCGCAGGCGGGCGGCGACGTCGTCGCGTGAGAGGGCGTCGAAGCTGCCTTCGAGTGAGAACCGTCGCGCGTGAAGCATCTGCTCGCCTTCCGTTCGTTCATGCGCGTGGGTGGCGCTCACAGCACCCGCGATGAGCCGGCGCAGTGAGAGAACGTTCGGCGCCGCGAGGTATTCGCGCTCACCAGGGCGAGACGTCGAAGTCCTTGAGGAGGACGCCGGAGACGGGGTGGCCAGCGAGCGCGCGGGCGAGCGGGTCGAGGATGCGCGCGGTCGCGTCCTCGGCGTCCAGCGGGGGACGCCAGCCCTCGGGGCGCTCGACGGTGTCGTTCTCGTCGCTGACCCAGCCTGGGTCGACGCTGGACATGTAGATGCCCTCCTCGGCCCACGCCTCGGCGGAGGTCCGCGTGAGCATGTTCAGCGCGGCCTTGGCCATGTTCACGTGGGGGTGGTGCGTGGTCTTGGCGCCGTGGTCGAACTGGCCCTCGGACGCGGCGACGTTGATGACGACGCCGCCAGGGTGGGGCCCGGCGAGCAGCGCCGACTTGAGCTGGTGGCACAACAGGAAGGGCGAGAACGCGGTGACGACCCAGGCCTCGGCGGCCTCGACGGGGGCGATCTCCTCGAGCTGGAGCCGCCAGGAGTTCGGGTAGCCGTCGTCTGGGATGCCGGGGAGCGCGAGCGCGCGGTGGGCGATCGGCGCGAGCGCGCTCGCGCGCTCGGGTGCAGCGAGCAGCGCCCGCGCGTCGGCTGCCATCGGTTCTGCCTCCGCAGCGAGCAGCGGGGCGTAGTGGGAGCGGGTGCGCCGGATCGTCTGCGCGGCGTTGTTCACGAGGAGGTCGAGGCCGCCGCCGCTTCGGACCGTCTCACAGAGGGCCATGAGCGCGGCGACGTCGCGGAAGTCGACGCCGTGGATGGTCAACCGCCCGGACCAGTCCGAGGCGTCGGCGTAAGATGCGAACGCGCGCGCGGCGTCGCGCGGGAAGCGCGTGGTGACCTCGACGTGGGCGCCCGCGCGCAGCAGGTAGAGCGCGAGCGCGTGGCCGATCTTGACGCGCCCACCGGTCACGAGCGCGCGGCGCCCGCGGAGGTCCATGCGGCGTTGGCGCGCGGCCCAGCTCCGCTCGGCGCAGCCGGGGCAGAGCCGGTGGTAGAAGTGGTGGATGCGGCCATACGCGCTGCGGCACGCGTAGCAGCGCTGAGGCTTGTGGAGCGGCTCGGGTGACGAGGCCGCCTCCGGGTCGGCGTCGGTGTGGATGCCCGCGGAGGCGATGATGGAGCTGTCTCTTATACACATCTGAC
>CAJXPN010000869.1 GCA_913058025.1 uncultured Myxococcales bacterium
CCTGTCTCGTGGGCTCGGAGATGTGTATAAGAGACAGTCCTCGAGCCGGCGCTCCAGGACCTCGAGCGTCTGGCCGTCGTCCATCTCGTGGACCTTGATCTGGCGGAACAGGCGCAGGAAGCCCGGGTCCCGGCTCAGGCCGCCCTTGATGTTGTCCTCGGTGCACTCGGCGATCATGCGCAGCTGGCCGCGCTGGAGGTAGGGCTTGAAGAAGTCGGCGAAGTTCTCGTCGCTCTTGGAGTGCGCGCCCGCGCCCAGCAGGTCGTCCGGGTTGGTGATGTAGAGGATGACCTTGTCGTGCTTGAGGATCGCCTCGGCCATCTCCTTGAGCTTGGTCTCCCAGTCACCCAGGTAGCGGGTGCCGCTGATGAGCTCGCTCGTGTTCGTCTCGAGGATCTGCCACTCCTCCCCCTCGGCCTCCATGAGGCGCAGCGCGAACTCCTGGATGATCGCGGTCTTGCCGGTGCCGGCCTCCCCGACCACGAGGATGGAGCGGTGCGAGTCCGGGTCCTGGAAGTGCTCGAGCAGCATCCCCACGGTGTCCTCTCGCCCGTACGCGCGCTGGAGGAACTCGCGCTCCTCCGGGGCGTTGAGCAGGCGGCCGTACTTGTCGAGGCCGCGCTGGGCCGTCGCCGCGCGGTTCACGACCTGGAGGCGCTGCCACAGCGTGACGTAGACCTCCTGGAGGTTCTTGCCCTCGAGGTAGTTCAGGATCAGGCGCCGCTGGCGCAGCGAGAGCTGCTCCTGGAGGCGCTTGTAGTGCTCGCGCGTGAGCTTGGGCACGAGCCGGTCCAGCGTCTCCTCGGCCATCTGCTGCATGTCGGGCTCGCGCTCGAGCAGCGACTTCAGCACCACCACGATCGCCCGCGGCGTCCCCGCCGCGCGCAGCTGCGAGAGCGCCTGCTCGCGCACGCCGTACGCCTCGTCGGCCATCGACCGGATGAGCACGTCCTCCATGTGCGCGTAGCCCAGATCCGAGAGCGCCACGAGCGCGCGGTAGCGCACGTCGGCGTCGTAGTCCGAGAGCGTGTTCAGGATCGCGTCGATCGCCGACGCGTCACCCAGTATGCCCAGCGCGAACAGAGACATCTCGCGCACGCCCGACTGCGGGTCGTTGAGCAGCAGCGCCAGCGGCGTCACGCTCTGCGCGTCCCCGAGCCTCCCGATGTTCGTGGCCGCGGCCATCCTCCGCCGGTAGTGGACGCTCTTGAGCTCGTCGCGCAGCAGCGGCAGGATCTCGGCGCCCAGCCCGTAGAGCTGATCACGCAGCCCTCGGTAGCGCTCCTCGTCCTCGCTCTCCTGGATCCTGTCGAGCAGCTCTCGGGCCAACTCCCAGATGTCCTCCATGACCTCTCTCTCCTGGCAGAACCCTTGTCGCGCCGCGCGCCCAGACCGGGCGCGCCTTCATCGAACGCGCCCCTCGGGACACTTCTTCCTTCATGACATGCGTTCGCGCCGACATCGTGCTCCGCTCAGAATATCGAAGCCGCGATCGTAAGGGAAGCGCCTCGCTGCTCCGCGTAAGCACGCGGGAGAGGCGAGGGGCGCGCCCTCAGCGCTCGAACGTGTGCAGCATCCCCTTGTACTGCTCCTCGAGGTAGTCCGTGTGCGGGGGCTTCTCCTGGCTGTGCGTGTAGCCGAGCGCCGCCATCAGGCGGTTGAACTCGCCGCGGTGCGGGCGGCCCGGGTCGACCGTGATCACGGTACACTTCGGCCTGGCGTGCTGGTCGATGAACTGCGAGAGCAGCTCGGCGTGGGCGCTCTCGTAGAGGACGTCGCTGGCGACGATGAGGTCGAACGTGCCGAGCTCGGTGACCGGGTCGTCCCAGCTCGTGCGCACGAACGGGATCTCGGGGTCGCCGTTGAGGTCGGTGTTGTGCTTGAGGAACTCGGCCACGCTCGGGTGCCGGTCGGTCGCGGTGACGTCGGCGCCCTTGTGGTTGAGCAGCAAGCTCGCCAGCGCGATGCCGCACCCGACCTCCAGGATCCGCTTCCCCTCCACGTCGTAACCGTCCATGTGGTGCATCAGCACCAACCCCGAGGGCCACAGCACCCCGAAGATCGGCCACAGCGCCGACGAGATGCCGTAGCTCTCGGCGACACCACCGTCGTCGGTGAACTGCATGTGGTCGCGCAGCGACCTCACGTGCAGGTCTATACCCTCCACGACCAACGTCTCGTAGACGACTCGCGCGCGCTCTGGCTCAGACATGACATGCTCCTTCTGACTGTGAGTGAATTCACCAAGCCAGCGTCGAGCCCAACCTGTCCGGACGCTGTGGAACCTACAGGAGGGGTAGCCTGGCCACAAACACACCGGCGTATGGTCGGGCTCAACCAGAGAAGAGGGCGCCCTCACGGAGGTCGTGATCGTCTCGCCCGAGGCGATCGTCCGCGTCGAGCTGTGCGTCGAGCACGTGTGCTTCGGCGACGGCGAGCCCATTGTGGGTGTTCTTTTTGGCGGCCAGTGCTTTTTTGCTTGAGTTTTATGTCATCGGGTGACATTTTTTTGTCCGTCAGGACGAACACATATTACGGAGCCAACGATGAAGACCACCACCCTCGCGCTCGCGCTCATGACCGCCTCAGCCGTCGTCGGCTGCGGGGACTCCCACCCGCTCGGTGAAGGCACCGGGATGATCTGCGTGATCGGCTTCGACCTCGAGTACGACACCAGCGTCACCATGCTCGCCAACGGCGAACTCGAGCTCCCGATCGGCCAGATCCGCGAGCGGCCCGCGCCGCTGTTCACGATCGGGGGCGGCGGTTACGGCGGCTGGAGCTGCGACCCGGACGGCTACCCCGACCTGGTCACCGCCGAGGTCGTCAGCGACGGCGGCGAGATCGACGCGCAGGTCGTCGACGGTACGCTCCGCCTGAAGACCACCGGCCCGGCCCAGGGCACGCTGCGCCTGATCTCCGCCGACCACACCCTCTCCTTGCCCCTCCACGTCCTGTCTCTTATACACATCTGACGCTGCCGACGATCTACTCTGTGTAGAT
>CAJXPN010000870.1 GCA_913058025.1 uncultured Myxococcales bacterium
GGCCGCGAGGCCAACCTGCGGGGGGAGTCCCCCGCACGAGGTCGTGCACCACCCCACGTCGAGGCAGCGCGGTGGGAATCCCCCGCTCCAGGTCGTGCACCACCCCACGCCGCAGCCCCATTCAGCCGACCGGGTCGATCCAGTAGTGCTGCTTGTGCATCGCGGACTCGAACTGGCGCGCGCGCGCGGCCGCGGCGTGCCTGGACGGGGACGTCTCGACCTCGAAGTCGTGGCCGTTGTCGTCCTGGCGCATCACCACGTGAGGCTGGAACACGAACTCTTCGGGGCACCACACGATGTCGTCTGGTCCTACGCGCAGCGCAGTCAGCACGTCGTCGAACGCCTGCGAGAGCCGCGCGACCGAGCCGTCCTCGGACCCCTCGCGCCAGAACCTCGTCGGCACGTCGAGGGTCACGCAGGTCCGCGCGCCCTTCGGGTCGTCGGTCCATGCGTCCTCCGCGCGCAGCGCGTCCTCGGAGAACGCGGTGGCCACGCAAGGCACGCGCGAGGGCGTCATCACGAACCGGAGTTCCAGCGGGGTCAGCCCCCAGTTGTCCGGGGCGCCGTGCGCGGGCACCACGACGAACGCCTCGGCAGGGAGCCGCTCGAGGACCTCACGTGAGACCTTCACCTGATGCGGGGCGCGCTCGTAGCCCATGAAGCCGAGCTCGGCGGGCGCGCCCGCGCGCTCCGCCTCCGCCCACGCGAGGTCCTCGAGCTCGCCGAGCCTGGCGTCCCTCCACGCCAGCGCGGCCGAGACGCGGGGGCAGGCCTCACCGCGTCGGGCTCTTCGCCCCACGTGGTACGCGCCCGCGGTGTAGAGCTTCGCGGAGCGGGGTTCGGTCAGGCCCGCGACCTCCCAGACGTGGCGCGCGACCTCCTCGGGGGGCGCGTCCAGCCGTGAGACCGAGATCCAGGTCTGGTAGTCGTCCTGTCTCGCGAGCGCGTCGTTCAGTTCCGCCCATTCGGTCATGTCGTGTCCGTGTCAATGCGTTCGGTCGAGCGTGGAGGAGGGCCCCGCTCAGCCGACCGGGTCGATCCAGTAGTGTTGCTTGTGCATGGCGGACTCGAGCTGGAGCACGCGCGCGGCCGCGGCGTGCCTGGACGGGAACGTCTCGACCTCGAAGTCGTGGCCGTTGTCGTCCTGGTGCATCACCACGTGCGGCTGGAACGCGAGCTCTTCGGGGCACCACACGATGTCGTCGGGGCCGACGCGGAGCGCAGCCAGCACGTCGTCGTAGACGCTGGCGCTGAGTCGCAGGCGGTCGCCTTTGAAGGCGCCTTCGTCGAGCCGTGAGAGCGTGATCTCGATCCAGGCTGCCATGAATGTGGCGTGCTCTGGTGCCTCGGCGTCTTCACTCCAGTACCCATAGTCGCGCAGCTCGACCTCTGTGGATCGTGTCACCACGCACGGGTCGCCCTCATGCGTCATGACGAACCGCCACTCCTCTTGCATGGGAGGTGCGCTCATCGTGTGCTCTGTGATGAACACCTCACCAGGGACCCGCTCGAAGAAGTCACGTGAGACCAACACGCGCCATGGCTCGGTGATGTGGGGGAAGAACATGAGGCCCACGGGCTCACCCGCCCTCTGCGCATCCTCGAACGCGCGCGCCTCGAGTTCGAAGACGCGGGACTTCCACCACGCGACGACTTCCGAGAGGCGCTGCTCCTGATGCCCCTTCCGTTCGTTGCGACTGATGCGGCGAACCCCTTCGCTGTACAGGAACGGCGCGACCTCATGGTCCTGGATCATGAGGTCCCACAGGTACCTGGCGATGTCTTCAGTGGGCGCGATCATCTGCTCGATGGCGTTGAACACGCCACCCCATCGCCCGATCGTGAACTCGCTGCGCAGCTCTCCCCAGTCTGTCATGCCGCTCCCCCTTTGGTGTGCCTACTCGAACGTGGCGAAGAACGTGTGCGCGCCGATGATGGTGTTCTCGGCGTCGGAGATGAACGCGTCGCGGGAGGCGACGTCGGCGAAGAGGTAGATCTTGCCGGAGTAGACGGCGTAGACGGTCGGGTCCGCGTAGCGGACCTCTCCCGAGGCGAGCGCCACCGGGTCGTAGTTGAGGAACGGGATCTGGTAGCGGCCCGAGTTCTTGATGTAGGCGGCCTCGGCGTCGGCGTTGACGAACCAGAAGACGCCGTCCTGTGTGGTGACGGCGTGCTCGGGGCGGCCCTTCACCGGGGAGTTCGCGTCGACGTAGGCGACGGGGCAGTAGCCGCCGACCTGGGGCTTGACCAGGGCCGCCTCGATCCGCTCCTCGTGTGTGAGCTCGGCGGAGGTGCTGGGCGTGGTGGCGCAGGCGCCCAGGGTCAGGGCGAGCGAGAGGGTCAGTGCGAGGCGACGGATCATGTTCGAGGCTCCTTGCGTGGTCGTGTCCCGTTCGTGGGGTATTTCTCGGCGGACATCATGGCATGACTATGCGCCGGACCGCTCGTGGTTTTGACGCGTTGTTTCACGTGAAACGGTCTGGGGGGCGCGTCTCGGAGTCTTACTGGACGCAGTTCGCGCGCTCGGGCTCGCGCGGAGGGATGAGCTGGGCGCCCAGGCCCTGGATCTCGGCGCAGGTGATGGTCCCGTCGGCGTCGAGGTCGGCGTCGTAGGCGCCGCCGGCGCCGTCGACGCGGACCATCACGAAGCGGTTGTCGTCGTCGTTGGGGGTGAGCGCGGGAGCGCTCGCGCAGATCGCCGAGGTCGCGTCGAGCACGCTCGACTCGGTGAACGCGCTGGAGCTGCCGTCTATGCGGTTCCCGCCGGTGAACGAGCCCAAGTACCGGATGAACTGGCGCTGCGTGACGTAGCGCTCGCAGGCGCCGCCGACGGTGAAGGTCACGCCTGGGTTGCCGTCGGCGTCGGCGTCGTAGACTGCCGGGTCGTCGGGGTCCTGCGGGAGCGCGGCGTCGATCGGGTCGTCGGACGTGAAGCCCCAGAGCGAGAGCTCGGTCGGGGAGGCTGTCTCTTATACACATCTCCGAGCCCACGAGACAGGCAG
>CAJXPN010000871.1 GCA_913058025.1 uncultured Myxococcales bacterium
TACGAGATTTCTGCCTGTCTCGTGGGCTCGGAGATGTGTATAAGAGACAGGGCAGTGAGCGCGAGAGGCGGGTCGCTGTGCAGCTCGAGTACGTGGACGGAGACGTCGGCCCGGAGCAGGTCGTGCTCGTGGACGGGCGGGGCGCCGAGGTCGACCTGTCTGGTGAGCGCGGCGACGGCTTCAGGGGGTTCTTCGAGGAGATCGAGCGCATCGACGCGCACAAGACCGAGCGCGTCGGCGCCCTCATCGGGTTCCGCGAGGGCGTCCCGCCCTACGCGGGCGTGGTGGTCCTCGCGTCGCTCTGGATCGAGGAGTTCGACCGCCCCGGTGAGTGGCGGCTGGTCCAGCGCCGCGAGGCGACGTTCCGCTTCGAGCCCGCGTACACGTACCGGCGTGAGTCGCGCGTGGTGCTCGTCACGAACAACAACACCACGCGCGAGGGGTTCCTGGCGTGGAGGCACCTGCTCGAGGTCGAGCTGGGGCTCCCGTTCGACCACTGGAGCCTGGGGCGCTACGGGCACTTCGACCACCAGCACGAGCTCGAGGACGGGACGAACCTGCGTGTGCACATGGAGGACAAGGTCGCGCTGGTGCTCAACCAGGAGTTCCAGCCTCGAGGCACCCAGGACGAGTCGGATCTGCCCACTGACTATGTGCTCGGGCGAGACGTGCGCGAGGGCGCGACCTCGAACAACACCCACTTCCTCGTCGCGGGGAGCTCGAGGTTCTCGCCCACGCAGATGCTCGAGCCGACCTCGGACGCGCGGTTCGGCGGTGACGACTTCCCGGACGTCTCGCGGTTCATGGAGAAGGAGGGCCGGACGGGCGGGCCGCTGACCACCGAGCTGTTCAAGGAGGACATCACCCAGCACTGGGACGAGGTCCGCATGCACGACTGGACGTTCTTCAGGACGCCGAGCGCGCCCAAGCTCGAGACGATGATGCGCAAGGGCTCGATGAAGCTGATGGAGCGGCTCGAGAGGATGCACCCGAACCGCCGGTACGTGCTCGTCGAGGACACGAAGGAGGAGGTCGAGCAGGACGGCCGGAGCTGGCTGGTCTTTCCGCGCTGGGACCTCGGCACGCTCCAGGTCCGCCGGACGCTCAACACCGAGTCGAGCTCTCTGCTTGTGATGCACGCGAACGGCGCGGAGCTGAACACGCGAGGCTTCGTGCTCGACGTGAAGACGAAGTACTCGGTGCTGCTCGCGCTGCCCTTCGAGGAGAAGCTGAGCCGGCTGAACTGGTTGCTCCAGGGCGACGGGCTCGAGGACCCCGCGCGCAAGGACACGGCGCGCGCGATCGTGGCCTCGATCATGACGGACCTGAGCGAGGAGCAGTCCGCGCTCGGGCAGGGCGCAGGCGGGCTCGACGAGGAGGTCCTCGAGCAGAAGCTCTCGAACCTGGGTCGGCTCGTGCGCGAGCCGCTCCACACGATGCTGACGGTGGGGTCGGACAAGTGGGGCGTGCTCTTCGAGCTCGTCTCGGGGATCGAGGCGCTGGCAAAGGCGAAGAAGTCGTGGAGGTTCTGGAGCCGCGATCAGCGGATCGCGAACTACGCGCTCGGGCGCGTCGACGCGTGGTCCTCCGAGCTCTTCGACGAGTACGCGGTCGATCCTGACGGCGACGTCGCGATGAGCAGCGCGACCGCCGAGGAGGAGGTCGAGCGGCGCGTCGAGGCGGCGCTCGAGTCGTTCGAGAAGGAGCGCGAGGAGTACCATGAGACGAGCGGGCTGCGCGCCTCGCGCGCGGCCATCGCCCGGGACTACTTCGAGCTCCCGACCTGGATGGAGAAGCGCGTGCGCCGGGACATCGACTTCTGGCTCGACTCCAGCGCGCGCGTCTGGACGATGGACGACTTCGAGGAGGCGAAGAGCCGCGAGCAGATGCGGCGGCGCAAGCAGGCCGACATGCGCGAGCTCAACCAGAGGCGGCGCGCGGAGCTGCTCGGCGACGAGCCCGACGCCGCCACCGACGCGACCCCCGAGGTCGCGCTCGACCTCGACGCCGTCGAGGAGGTGCGCGCGCCCGCCGAGGAGGTCGCCAACGCGACCGAGGAGGTCGGGGCCTGAATGCCCAGCCCTGGGCGCGCCGCGCTTCTCATAAACGCGTTCGCATCGCACCTCCCGTCTGTCGTATCATGCGCCCCGAAACGCAGAATGTACGCGGGCATCGGTGCGCCGAGGGCTCGCTTCGAGAGATACGGAGGTCGAGGATGAAGTTCAGGGTGTTGAGCGCGTGGATCGCGCTGGGTGTGGTCGGGTTGTCGGCGTGCGGCGGGGGAGACGAGGAGCCGCCCGAGGAGCAGGTGATCATCATCGTCGAGGAGGACGCTGGCTCGGCCGACGCGGACCCCGACCCCGACACCGGCCCAGGCGACGACGCTGGCGGCGACGTTGGCGCGGACGTCGACAGCGGCGGCCCCGTCGACCCCGACGACATCGATGGCGACACGATCCTCAACGACGAGGACAACTGCCCCGAGGACGCCAACACCGACCAACTCGATCGCGACCGCGACGGCTTCGGCGACCGCTGCGACAACATCTCGTCGTACTTCAACCCCGAGCAGGACATCCCCACGATCCTCCCCGAGGACACCGAGGGCTTCACCAACGACGACGCCCGCGACGCCCAGGAGCAGGGGCTCACGCTCCCCTTCAACGTCTCGGGCGCCATCGACGCGGGCGGCGAGTCCGACCTCGACTTCTTCACGATCTACGTCGACCAGCCCAGGGCGGTGATGCTCACCGTCTCGCTGCCCCAGGTCGGCACGGGCGGGTTCAACCCCGCGGTGCTCGTCGCCGGCGTCGACCTGCGAAACGTCGGCGTGCTCCGCGTCGGCCAGCCCAGCGTGGCCGGTCAGGGCTTCACCCGTGAGCTCTTCCTGCCCACGCCCGGCTGGTACACCTTCGTCATCTCCGACATCCGAAACTTCCTGGCCAACCAGGCGCCCACCAGCTCGCCCGGCTGGAAGTACACGATGCGCGTGTCCGAGATC
>CAJXPN010000872.1 GCA_913058025.1 uncultured Myxococcales bacterium
GAGATTTCTGCCTGTCTCGTGGGCTCGGAGATGTGTATAAGAGACAGGCTCCGAGTAGACGATGTCGGCGACGTCGAGCTCCTCGATGAGGTCGTCGTCGTCGCGGTCGAAGACCTGGGTCTCGTTCTCGTCGTCGTCCCAGGAGAGGCCCGGCTTGGGGAGCTTGGGCCTGGGGGGCGGCGCGGCGCGCTCCTCGGGCGGCTGGAGGTTGAGCGAGCGGTAGTACTCGAGCTTCTTGGTCTCGAACTCGATGTCCGCGCTGAAGGCGTCCTTCATGTACGCGGCCAGATCCTTGTTCGTGTAGTAGTAGCCCTGGTTGCGCATGAACTGCTCGAGCGCGTCGGCGAGCTCGTGGGAGGTCTGGTAGCGATCCTCCGGAGACTTCGCGAGCGCCTTGAGGACGATGTCCTCGAGCTCTTTGGGGATGTGCGGGTTGTAGAGAGAGGGCGGGCTCATCTCGACCTTGCGGATCTTCTCGAGCGTGTCGAAGTCCGACTCACCGAGGAAGAGGCGCTCGAGGGTGAGCAGCTCGTAGAGGACGATGCCCAGGCTGAAGATGTCGGAGCGGCGGTCGATGTGGAGGCCACGGACCTGCTCGGGCGACATGTAGGAGAACTTGCCCTTGAGGATGCCGACCTGGGTCTGGCTCGTCTTGCCCTGCGCCTTGGCGATGCCGAAGTCGATGAGCTTGGCCTCTCCCTCGTAGGAGATCAGGATGTTCTGGGGCGAGACGTCGCGGTGGACGATGTTGAGGTCCTGGCCCTGAGAGTCCTTCTTGGCGTGGGCGTAACCCAACCCCTCACACACCTTCATCATGATGTGGCACACGCGCTGGACGCCGACCTTCTCGCCGAGGCGCCGAGAGCGCTCGAAGATGGTCTTGAAGTCCTTGCCGCTGATGTACTCGAGCGCGATGAAGTAGTCGTCGTCGACGCGGCCGAGGTCGAAGATCTGGGCGATGTTGGGGTGGTTGAGCTGCCCCGAGATCTTCGCCTCGTCGATGAACATGTTGATGAACGACTCGTCCTCGGCGATCGAGGCGAGGATCTTCTTGACGGCGAGCAGGCGCTCGAAGCCCTCGACGCCGAAGGCCTTGGCCTTGAAGATTTCGGCCATGCCGCCGACGTTGACGCGCTCGAGCAGGTAGTACTTCCCGAAGGGGATCGGATTTGGAAGGATGCCCAGTTCGCTCATCTTGCGTCGACTCGATATCGCCCGCGCCGCCATGAGGCGGAACAAGGCGCGTTGCGGGGCCAGTGTTTGCGCGCCTGCGGTCGCCGCGCGTACGTGCGCGGCGCTCCGGTTCGTCAGGTGCTGAGCGAGCGCGGCCTCCTTGAGGACGAGGTGGTCACGTCACGGTCAGAACATAACAAACGCGCGCGCGGTTAAAAAGTGTCGCGCGCCCCGACGGGCGCGCAAAATGCGCTTATGAAGCGGGTCTTTATTAGTGTTCGGGGGGCTTCTTGTCAACGTCTGCGGTGGGTCGAGGTGGGCGCCACGCGAATGCCTTACGCGCCTGACGGGAGCCCGCGGTTTGGCCGCGGCGTGCCCTCGGGTCACTCCACCTCGGGCGGCGACGCCTCCAGAAGGAGGGGCCGGTCGCGCTGGACCCACACGTGGTAGCGCCACATCACGAGGCGGTGCGCGAGCATCTGCGTGGCCGAATAGAACGCGCGCTGGAGGACGTTGGCGCGCTTGCCGACGAGCCTCGAGCGGTAGTCCTTGACCGCGGTCCTGAACCGCTCGACGTCGCCGTCTCGCCACCACTCGAAGGTCAGGCGGCCGATCTTCTCGGGCTCGTGGAGCGAGCGCAGCAGCCCGCCCACGACCTCGAAGTAGTAGCTCCCCTCACCGTCTCGCCGCAGCGGCCCGAAGCGCATGACCTCCAGCAGCTTCAGGCCGAACGGTCTGATGAAGAGCGAGGTCCAGGCGTCGATCGGGTCGTCTTCGCCCGGCCCGATCACCCCGACGCTCATCCGCTGGATGCGCGCGGCGTAGGCGAGCGCGGCGGCGCGGCAGGCGTCGTCGAGGTCGGCCTCGGGCGGCGACGGCTCGCCCCACGTGGTCGTCTCGATGCTCAACCCGAGCCCCTTCGAGGTGACGTCGTGCTCGGCCTCGTAGGAGACCTCGCGCCGCGCGAGCGCCGTAGCCGCACCCTGTTGTGTAGAACGATCGGCCATGGCTTCTCCGAGGCGAGGACGCCACGCAACCTAAGCACGGGGTCGCGCAGGCCACGCGCCGAATCGAGCGTCGCGCGGCCTCCACCACGACGCGTCCACACGGGCGAGCTCCCACCAGGCGCGACCTCATCTAATCGGACACCCCTAAATACCACCTCTCCTCGGCGCGTACGTGATGCACATGCTCGCGCCAGACCAGTGAACTGGGCGCGGCTTAACGTGTCTCACGAAGAGAGAGAGTGGCGATGGTATCGAACAAGTATGCGGGGTGGCTCGGGCTGCTCCTGACGTTGTGTGTGACCGAGGCCTCCGCGGCGACCTACGCGCAGATCCAACGCGAGGTCGGGGCGAGCGAGATGGATGAATTCGGCCAGGCGATCGCCGTGGATGGGGACTACATGGTCGTCGGGTCAGACAACAGGGGCCTGATCTCAGCCGCGGACAACCCCGTACGCGTCTACAGGCGCGTCGGGACGGGGTGGTCGCTCGTGGCGACCCTTGCACATCCTTCACCGCTCTCCGCGCCCGCCGGGACGGACTTCGGCTTCAGCGTGGACGTGGACGCGGCGAATGAGCGGGTCATCATCGGCGCGCCCCGTGACGACAGCGCGGGCGGGACCTCGAAGGCGGGGAGCGCGTACGTGTTCGAGCGCGACGCAGCCGGGGCGTGGTCGTTGGATCGCAGGCTCGACGCGGGGGCGGACGCGCGCCCGAACGGGCTGTTCGGCTACGACGTCGCGCTCGATGGCGACCTCATGGTCGTGGGGGAGCGAGAGGCGTCGGCTGCGTACGTGTTCTCGCGCGTCGCGCGCCCCTGGGG
>CAJXPN010000873.1 GCA_913058025.1 uncultured Myxococcales bacterium
CTACACAGAGTAGATCGTCGGCAGCGTCAGATGTGTATAAGAGACAGCATCGACACCGATCTCGACGGCGCCATCGACATCAACGACAACTGCATCGGCGTCCCCAACGGACCCAACCTCGGCTCCAACAACCAGGCCGACGCAGACGGCGACGGCGTCGGCGACTCCTGTGACAACTGCGTCAGCGACCCCAACTACCTCCAGACCGACACCGACTCCAACGGCGTCGGCGACTCCTGCGAGGTCCAGCCCGCCGGCCCCCAGTGCGCCGACTCCAACGCGGCCTTCGAGGTCCTCCAGCCCAACCTCTACATCCTGCTCGACAAGTCCGGCTCGATGAGGGGCGACAAGTGGAACAACGCCACCTCCGCCATCAACACCATCGCCGACGACCTCCACGACGAGGCCCGCATCGGCCTGGGCATCTTCCCCACCAAGACCGCGAGCTGCGGCTCTCAGAACCTCCTTAGCGTGCGCAACAACTCCAACACCCTCATCAAGAACGAGCTCGCGCAGGTCTCGCCGAACGGCTCCACGCCGACCGACGCCGCCTTCCTCATGATCGACTCGTCCAACGTCTTCGACGACCCCAACGACGCGCTCGCCGCCAACCGTGCCAAGGCGATCATCTTCATCGCCGACGGCGGCACCTCCGGCTGCAGCGCAAGCCACTCCGCCGCCGTCGCCGAGGCCCTCCGCCTCCGCAACACCTACGGCATCCTCACCTACGTCGTCGGCTTCGGTACGGGCGTCAACGCCGGTCAGCTACAGTCCCTCGCCAACGCTGGCGGCACCGACGCGAACACGAACACCCCCACCGCCGACTACTACGTCGCCACCAACGCCAGCACGCTCGTCACCGTCCTGCGCAACATCGCCACCAACATCATCCAGTGCGACTACACGATCACGCCGGACCCCAACAACCCCATCGACCCCAACAAGCTGTGGGTCTCTTACGACATCAATGGCTCGGTCACCGACGTTCCCCCAGCCGGCTTCGACTACAACGTCAACACCAACGCCCTGACCATCCAGAACCCCTACTGCGACGCCATCAAGTCGGGTGACCCCGCCACGACCTCCATCGCCATCACCGCCGGCTGCGCCGACGAGTGCCCCGCCAACAACGGCGAGATCTGCGACAACATCGACAACAACTGCAACGGCACGGTCGACGAGGGCTGCTCCAACTGCACCAACGAGATCTGCGGCGACGGCATCGACAACGACTGCGACGACGACACCGACGAGGGCTGCGACAACAGCTGCCCGAACCCGACCAACGAGGTCTGCGGTGACATGATCGACAACGACTGCGACGGCGACACCGACGAGGGCTGCCCCCCGCCGAACACCTGCGTCCCCTCACCCGAGACCTGCGACGGCGCCGACAACAACTGCAACGGCGCCACCGACGAGGGCTGCCCCGTGAGCATGTGCGTCCCCTCCCCCGAGGTCTGCGGCGACATGCTCGACAACGACTGCGACGGTGACACCGACGAGGGCTGCTCGGGCTGCGTCCCCAGACCCGAGATCTGCGACGGCAACGACAACGACTGCGACGGCACCGCCGACAACGACTGCATCGAGTGCCCCGACGGCCCCCGCAACGAGATCTGCGACGGCGTCGACAACGACTGCGACGGCACCATCGACGAGGGCTGCAGCGACCCGAACTGCGTCCCGCAGAACGAGATCTGTGACGGCCTCGACGACGACTGCGACGGCACCCCCGACAACGACTGCGTCGAGTGCCCCGCCGGTCGCTTCGCCGAGACCTGCAACGGCATCGACGACAACTGCGACGGCTCCACCGACGAGGGCTGCCAGGCGGGCTGACGCTCACCCCCGAGTGACACACTCACACCGTGCATCCCGCGCCGTGGCGGGCGCCTCGCGTTCTCGACCCCCTCACTCCACGAGCCCCCATCACATGGCATCGGTCACACTCCACGACATCCACAAGTCCTACGACGGCGAGACCCACGTCATCAAAGGCGTCGACATCGACATCGCCGACGGCGAGTTCCTCGTGCTCGTGGGCCCCTCGGGCTGTGGCAAGTCCACGCTCCTGCGCACCATCGCGGGGCTCGAGGAGATCACCTCCGGCGAGCTGAGCATCGGCGGGCGCGTGGTCAACGACGTCGCCCCGCGTGACCGCGGCATCGGCATGGTCTTCCAGTCCTACGCGCTCTACCCCCACATGACCGTGTTCGACAACATGGCCTTCGGCCTCAAGATCAGGAAGGTCGACCCCTCCGAGATCAAGGAGCGTGTCGGCGCCGCCGCCGCGCAGCTCGGCCTGACCGAGTACCTCGAGCGCTTCCCAAAGCAGCTCTCTGGCGGCCAGCGCCAGCGCGTGGCCATGGGCCGCGCGATCGTACGACAGCCCGAGGTCTTCCTCTTCGACGAGCCCCTCTCCAACCTCGACGCCTCACTGCGAAACCAGATGCGCGTCGAGCTCAAGAAGCTCCACCAGCGCCTCGGCGCCACCATGATCTACGTCACGCACGATCAGGTCGAGGCGATGACGCTCGCCGACCGCATCGCCATCCTCAACCTGGGCGTCCTCCAACAGGTCGGCCCACCCTCCGAGCTCTACGACTCACCCGCGAACACCTTCGTCGCGGGCTTCATCGGCTCCCCCGCCATGAACATGTTCCCCACCGACGGGTCGGGCGAAGGCCCCGGATGGCGCCTCCCCTGCCCTCCTGGCGCGCGCACGCTCGGCGTGCGACCTCAGCACCTCACCATCGGATCAGGAGCCCCTCCCGAGGGCTGGGGCTCCCTCACGGGCACGGTCGACGTCGTCGAGCCGATGGGCTGGGAGGCCCACCTCCACCTCGACGTCGGCGACGCGCGCGTCGAGGTCGAGCAGCTCGCGCACGTCTCGGGCGGAGACGTCGTGACCTTCCACGTCGACCCCCAGCGGGTCCACCCCTTCGACGCACAGGGCGACCGCCTCTCAGGCTGAGCCGTAGCGGCTCGCGTCGGCCG
>CAJXPN010000874.1 GCA_913058025.1 uncultured Myxococcales bacterium
CTACACAGAGTAGATCGTCGGCAGCGTCAGATGTGTATAAGAGACAGGAACTGGTCGGAGCCGGGGCCGAACGCGTCGGTCAGGCTCGAGCACCAGTTGCTCGGCTCGTCGTTGGCGGCGGCGGTCGCGGCCGAGGCCTCGCCGATCTTGCGCGAGCGCGCGGGCATGGTCGAGCCGCCCTCCCAGTAGAGGAAGTCGGAGGTCGAGCCGTCGGCCTTCACGACCTCGAGGAAGTCGACGAAGAAGAGGGTGACGTCGGCGTAGACGTAGGCGGGAGCCGTGGCGTCGCCCAGGGGGTCGGCGCCGTTGCCGATCATGATGTAGCCGCCGGCGGGGACGGTGACGTCTGCGCCGATGACGTGCTCCTCGACGGAGCCGCCCGGTCCCTCCGAGCGCAGGCGCCAGCCGTTGAGGTTGATGTCGGCGCCGGTGGTGTTGAGCAGCTCGATCCACTCGTTGGAGTCCTGCTCGCCAGCCGGGTCGCCCATGTACTCCGTGATCACGATCTCACCGGACTGGACCTTGACGTTGTCGCACGCGCCGGAGCCCGAGTCGCAGTTGCCGCCGAGGTAGGCGCAGTTGGTGCGGGTGGTGTCGTACTGGCACTCCGGGGCGCCTGCGTTGTCGACGCACATGCCCACGGCGTCGTAGGCGATGGAGACGTTGGCGTCGGTGGAGTCGCAGGTGGGCTGTGGCGGCGTGCCACACTGGACGCCGTCGCAGCTGCCCTGGTTGCAGGCGCCGTTCTCACAGCCCGAGGGGCAGTTGACCTCGGTGCGCTGGTAGTCGCACACGCCGTTGCCGGCGTCGGCGACGCACATGCCGACCTGGGCGTAGGTGTAGAGGTTGTCGGCGTCCTTGCACTCGGCGGTGGGCGGCTCGGTGCAGGTGACGCCTGCGCAGGGGTTGGACGGGGGGCTGCACGCGTTGGAGGCGGCGTCGCAGCCGTTGTCGCAGACCACGCGGACCTCGGCGTCGGCGCTCTGCTCGTAGTTGCACGCGCCCGCGACGCAGGTCCCCAGGTAGCCAGCGGTGACGAGGTCGTCGCCCTCGCACGTCGTGGCCGCGCCAGCGGGCGGTGTGCGGCATTCGGTGTTCAGGACGCACGAGTCGTCGCCGGAGGGCTCGCAGCGGCCGTTATCGGTGCACGCCTCGTCGTCTCCGCAGTCGGAGTCGAGCGAGCAGTCCTGGGCGCAGCGGCCCGCGGCGGAGCAGTAGGCCCCCTCGGTGCAGTCGCGGTCGACGGCGCAGTCGCCCGGGTCACCCGCTGGCGGCGTGGTCCCGCAGCCTGCGAGCGCGATGAACGTGGCGGCGGCGAGGATTCGGGCGAGCGTGTGCGTCTTCATTGCGGGGGCCTCTGGGGTGCTTTGGCGTTTCGGCCTGGTGGCCAATGCGCGAGAGCATCGGGGATGTTCGCCCGAAACTCAAGCCTCAGGTGCATCCCCCTTGCGTGAGCGTTTGCGCGGGTTTAGGCGCTCGAGGCGCCAGTGCGTCGTGGCGAGGGGTCCTCACGGCTCGGGTGGGCCGTAGTGGGGCGGTCCGAGCGCGGCGATCTCGTCCTCCGAGAGGACATGGGAGCGCGTGAGGAAGCGGACGCCCTCGGGGGCCTCGAGAGAGAACCCGGCGCCGCGGCCGGGGACGACGTCGAGGACGAGCCGAGTGTGCGCCCAGAGCGCGAACTGCCTGGCGCTGATGTAGACCTCGCACCCGCCGATCTCGCCCAGGAAGACGTCGTTGTGGTCGATGTAGAGCTCGCCGGCGGGGTAGCACATGGGCGCGGAGCCGTCGCAACAACCCCCCGACTGGTGGAAGACGAGCGGGCCGTGCATCGCCTCGAGCTTTGCGATGAGCGCGAGCGCGGACTCGGTGGCGCTGACGCGGAGGACGTCGGACATGGGTGCTCCATGGGTCGTGGGTGAACGAGAGCGGGCCGGGCTCACGAGGTGAGCCCGGCCCAGGGATCGGATGCGCCGGTGGTCTCAGAAGAAGCCCATGGGCTTCTTGTCGTAGCTGACCAGGAGGTTCTTGGTGCGCTGGTAGTGGGCGAGCATCATCTTGTGGTTCTCGCGGCCGATGCCCGACTGCTTGTAGCCGCCGAAGGCGGCGTGCGCGGGGTAGAGGTGGTAGCAGTTGGTCCAGACGCGGCCGGCCTCGATGGCGCGGCCTGCGCGAAACGCGGTGTGCATGTCGCGGGTCCAGACGCCAGCGCCCAGGCCATAGAGCGTGTCGTTGGCGACCTCGATGGCGTCGTCGAAGGTGTCGAAGCCACACACCGACAGGACGGGGCCGAAGATCTCCTCCTGGAAGACGCGCATCGAGTTCTCGCCCTTGAACACGGTGGGCTGGACGTAGAAGCCTTCGGAGAGGGCGCCCTCGAGGTGCGCGCGTTCGCCGCCGATGAGGACCTCGGCGCCCTCTTTCTTGCCGATGTCGATGTAGGAGAGGATCTTCTCCATCTGATCGTGGGATGCCTGCGCGCCGACGCGCGTGGTCGGGTCGAGGGGGTTGCCGTTGGTGGTCTCGGCGGTGCGGGCGACGGCGAGCTCGAGGAACGCGTCGAAGATCCCGTTCTGGATGAGCGCGCGTGAGGGGCAGGTGCAGACCTCGCCCTGGTTGAGGGCGAACATGTTGAAGCCCTCGAGGCACTTCGAGCGGAAGTCGTCGTCGGCGTCCATGACGTCGTCGAAGAAGACGTTGGGGGACTTGCCGCCGAGCTCCAGGGTCACGGGGATGAGGTTCTTGGAGGCGTACTGCATGATGAGCTGGCCGGTGGTGGTCTCACCGGTGAACGCGATCTTGGCGATCCTGGAGCTCGAGGCCAGGGGCTTGCCGGCCTCGACGCCGAAGCCGTTGACGACGTTGAGGACGCCTGGGGGGAGCAGGTCGCCCACGAGCTCCATGAACAGGAGGATGCTCACGGGGGTCTGCTCGGCGGGCTTGAGGACCTGTCTCTTATACACATCTCCGAGCCCACGAGACAGGCAGAAATCTCG
>CAJXPN010000875.1 GCA_913058025.1 uncultured Myxococcales bacterium
GCGCGCCCACTTGAAAGCTCGACGTCAGGTGAAGAGATGATGGACACACAACAATTCGAGCAGTCGATCCTCAGGTTGGCCTTCGAGACGGACACGCGGTTGACCACGGCGTCGGTGGCGTACGTGCTCGGTGTTCCGACGCGAGAAGCGAACCGGATGCTCAACGAGCTCCTCGAGGGCGGCGTCCTCGAGCTCGACAGCGACGAAGACGGCAACCTCTTCTACGTGGTGGCGAACCAGGGCATCGCGGAGGGACCGGTCGGTATCGAATCGCCCGCGTCGTCCTTCCTCGCCCCGCCTCCAGAGCTGAACGCGCGCCCATCGGCGCTCGCCGGGATGCTCGTCTCGACGACGGACGAGGACGACGCCCCGGCGCTCTCACCCGTGGCGTACCGCCCGGGCGACGCGGCCGCGGGCGCGCTGACTCCTCGCAATGCGCCGGTGGGCGCGGCGGGTTGGGGCGGCGCCCCCGAGGAGCCGGAGAACGGCTCGAACTCGGCGTGGGCTCACGTCTCCGTGCGTCGCGAAGAGCCGGCAAGGCCGAGCAACCGCGGCCGAGACGTGCTCGTGGGCGTGACGTCGACGGGCATGGAGCAGGCGGACGCGTGGGTGGGCAACTACGGCGCGTCGAACGTGATCATGGGCGACGCGCGCTGCGAGCCCAAGCCGCTGTCCGACTCCAGGCCCACGCTCGTCTCGTGCGTCGACGTCGAGGAGGAGCGCCGCGTGCGCGCCGAGCACACGACCTCGACCATCGAGCAGGCGTGGTGGGAGCAGAGTCAGCCGCAGGCTGGCGCGATGGTGCTGGCCTCCGGCCACCACCTCCCCGCGACGATGCAGGACCTCGAGCAGCCCGAGCACCAGCCCGGCATGGCCCTCCTGCTCAGCCTGATCCTGTGCGGTACCGGGCAGATCTACAACGGAGAGGTCAGCAAGGGCATCATGATGATGGCGCTGTGCTTCCTCCTCTGGTTCGTCTTGCTCGGCTGGGTCGTCCACATCTGGTCGATCGTCGACGCGGTCGTCGTGGCCGAGCGGATCAACCGACGCCAGCACGCCTGACGGTCGGTCGCAGAGAGTGAGACGAAGAAGGCGCCCCGAGTGGGGCGCCTTCTTCGCGTTCGAGGTCGGCTCGGCGCGCGATCGCGCAGGAGGAGAGGAATGGCAGAGGAGTTGTTGCGGGGGGTCGCGGTGTTCGTGTTCACGCTCTTCACGTTTCTGGCCGGGATCGTGTCGGGCGGCGTGTTGATGAGGTCGCTCGCGCCGGACTCGCCTTGGGTCGTCTTGCTCGGGTACGCGCTCTTTCCTGGGTCGATCGCGGTCGCTGTGACGATCGTTCAGGGCGTCGGCGTCATCATGCTCCCGTTCTTGCTCCTTCGTTGGCTGTTTGCCTCGAAGGACGAGCGAGAGGAGGAGGGCGCCTCCTCGCGGGACGCTATCCTCGACCGGCTCATGAGCAGGGGGGTCGTCGCGGTGTCGGCGGCCACGTTCGTGGTGGTGTTCGGGGGCGCGGGGATCCTGGCTGCGTGGATCGGTGGGACGGCGATCCTCTGGGGCGGCGCCGTGAGCGCGGCGGCGGGTGCTGCGTGGTGCGCCGCGCTCGTCGCCCTGACGCGCGTGGGTTGGTTCGTCCTCCCAGACTGAGCGACGACGCGACGGAGGCGCAGCCTGCTCAAAGACCTCCTGCCCTTGTTCATCGAGGGCGGCCATGCTACACGTGCGCGACCTTTTCGAAGGCCCCAGCGCGATGGTCGTGCCGGGAATCATAAAAGCACGTTCCTGGACCGTGAGCCCGAGTGCCTGCGCGCAAGCGTCGGTGGGTTTCCATGGGATGAAGGGATCGGAAGCATAACGAATCTCGTAGGAGAGAAAATGGCTCAGGTTACGATGCGCGATCTGCTCGAGGCAGGTGTTCACTTTGGTCACCAGACGAACCGTTGGGACCCGAAGATGAGGCCGTACATCTACGGCGCGCGCAACGGGATCCACATCGTGGATCTCAGCCAGACGGTCCGCATGTTCGCGACCGCCCAGCAGTTCATCGGCAAGGTCGTCTCGACCGGCAAGTCGGTCCTCTTCGTCGGCACGAAGAAGCAGGCTCAGGACACCGTCCGCGAGCAGGCCAACCGCGCCAACCAGTACTTCGTGGTCAACCGTTGGCTCGGTGGAACGCTCACGAACTTCCAGACGATCAAGAAGTCGATCGACAAGCTCAAAGAGCTCGACAAGATGTCGAGCGACGGCTCGTACGCCAAGTACACCAAGAAAGAGGTGCTGGGCTTCGAGCGTGAGCGCACTCGCCTGGACAACAACGTCGGCGGCATCCAGGACATGAAGAAGCTCCCGGGCGCCCTCTTCGTGATCGACCCCAAGAAGGAGGAGATCGCGATCAAGGAGGCGAACAAGCTCAAGATCCCGGTCGTGGCCGTCTGCGACACGAACTGCGATCCCAACGGTATCGACTACATCATCCCGGGCAACGACGACGCGATCCGCGCGATCCGTCTCTTCTCGGCGGCTGTGGCCGACTCGTGCCTCGAGGGCTCCAAGAAGGGCTCGAACAAGCGCGAGGAGAACGCACGCCACGCGGCTCAGGGCGTCAAGGGTTACTCGGCCGGTGGCGACACCGCCGCCGCCGCCCCGACCACCGCAGCCAGCTCCGAGGTCGAGGTTCAGCACGTCGGCAAGGCCGACTGAACCCGTGATCGAGTGAGGTCGGGATGAAATCCCGGCCTCACACAGGTTGAGCGAGCCACGCGCCGGGCCATCACTGGCCCGGCGCGTGGCCATGAAATTTCAGACTTGGACGCTTCGAGCCAATCCAGTTCAGAACAAGGAGCTCTTCGATGAGCGTGAGTGCCAAAGACGTTAAGAGGCTGCGCGACATGACCGGCGCAGGGATGATGGACTGCAAGAAGGCGCTGATCGAGACCGAAGGCTGTCTCTTATACACATCTGACGCTGCCGACGATCTACTCTGTGTAGATC
>CAJXPN010000876.1 GCA_913058025.1 uncultured Myxococcales bacterium
CGCATGGAGGTCGCGCGCAGCGCGGGCTCGGAGAGGACGCGGCGCGCGACCTCCATGCGGGTGAGGCCGTGCTCGATGGGGCTCTCGAGCGGGCGCATCGCCTGCATCCAGAGGGAGTCCGCCTTGCCGTCCCAGTCGAGCCAGGGGGAGTAGGCGGCGTTGATGACGCTGGGCGGGTGGCGAGGAGTGGTGACGCCGGCGACGCCGACGCCCAGGTGCGTCGAGATGGTGAACGCGACGTCGGGGTCGTGGCACCCGGCGCAGCTGATGCGCCCGTTCGAGGAGAGGCCGCGGTCGAAGAAGAGGCGCTGGCCGAGCGCGACGGCGCGCGCGTCGCCGGAGACCTCGTTGGTGGGGTCACGCGGGGGCGAGTCGGGCGGGGCCATCTTGGCGAGCTCGCGGACCTCGTCGGGCGTGAAGAGGCCGTCGGCAAGCGGCGCGGGCCCGGCAGGCTCGGCGGTGCGCTTCGAGGTCGCGGGGGCATCCGCGGGCGTCGACTCGGGGGGGTCGCACGCCAGGCCAGCCAGCGCGGTGAGGGCGCAGAGGACGCGTCGCATGTGGAGGCCTCGATCGAGTCGGAGGTTCGACCTCAGCGGCAACACTGGAGGTCGTGGGTGAACAGGTCGATGTCGGAGCCGCCGTTGAGCGTGAGCTCGAGGACCCACTTGCCGTCGTCGCCGGCGCCCTGCATGTGGAAGCGCATGCCCTCGACCTTGAAGACGCCTGGGGAGACCTTGGTGATCTTGGGCTCGACCTTCATCCCGTGCTTGTGCGCGGGCATGAGCGCGCGGACGGAGTCGATGGAGACCGACTCCATCTTCTTGGAGTGGTCTTTGGGCTCGGAGACGGTGACGTCGAGCGCGAAGGTCTCCTGGAAGGGGATCGGGTTGGTCGAGGGCGTGAAGGTCACGAAGAACTTCCCGTCCTTGCTGAGGCCCTCGCCGGACTGGTCACCTGGGATGGACGAGGGGTCGGGCGCGGCGTGGTCGCCGTGGCCAGCGTGGTCGCCGTGGCCAGCGTGGGCGCCCTTCTTGTCGCCATCGGCCTTGCCTGCGCCCTCGGGCGCCGCGTTCGAGTTGCCGTGCGCGTGGTCGCCGTGGTCGCCGTGGTCGGCCTTCTTCGAATCGCAGGCGTGGAGTGAGAGCGTGAGCGTGAGGAGAAGGATGGTGTATCGAGACATTGTCGCGCTCCTTCGAGCTGGGTTCTGGGCGCCGCGAGGGCGGCGTGGGTGTGCGCGTGGGTGAACGCGCCAGCGGCGCGAGAACATCCCGCGCGCGTCCGGCGCGTCTAGCACGGCGCAGATGAGGGCGGCAAGCGCTTGCCACCTGTCGGATGCGCGGGCTATCGTCACGGTTCTGAAAAGCAACACACGCGGTGCGAGGTGGCGACATGGAGTCGTCATCGGTATGCAGCGCTTGGTCTTCGACAGAATAAGGATGGACATGACCCAAGGTCCCAAGACGGCGCTGCGCGCGCTCCTCGCCCTCGCCCTGGCTGCGACGTTCACGACCACGACGGCAGGGAGCGCATGGGCGCAGGGCGATTCGCCCACCGAAGAGCTCCCGACGAACAAGAAGCCGCCTGCGGACACGCCCGCGGACGCGCCGATGGCCGACGCGCCGACGGCCGGCGAGGAGGAGCCCGCCGAGGTCAAGGAGGACATCAAGACGGGCATGCGCTACGCCGCGTCTCTGGGGCTGCGCCTGAGGCCGCTGGCGTCGGGCCTGTTCCTCGACATCGGGCACCGCTGGCAGCTCTCGGATTCGGACAGCCTGTTGCTCAAGGACACGTACTTCGAGACGGGCCTGTCGTTGGCGGCCAACCCGGCGAACGTGTGGCTCGGCGCCTACGTCGAGGCGGTGCCGCTGGCGATCCTGAGGATCCGCGCACAGGTCAACTATCAACGCCACTTCGGAAACCTGGGCTTCGTGTTCGTGCCCGACAACGCAAGCGCAACCGACGAGGCGCCGAACTGGGACGTCGAGGACATCAACTTCTCGCAGGCCAATGACCTGGGCCGCGTGTCGAACGCGCTGCTCGCGCAGCTCGAGATCACGCCGCGCGTGCGCCTGGGCCGGTTCGTCACGATCCTCGACTCGCGCGTGGCCATGCACATCTCGGACATCGAGGGAGCGTACCACACCAACCGCTTCGACGTGCTCACGGAGTCGGGTGATCTGTTCATGGTGCTGCGCCCGACGATTGGTTACCTGCCGATCCAAAACGACGACACGTACCTTCTGACCGCGCTGCGTTACGAGCGCATCCAGAACTTCGGCGCGACCCAGATGACGCGTGATTCGGTGGGCGCGGTCTTCCTGTGGGGGGTGCCCAAGTCGTGGGACTGGGTGATGGAGAACTCCCAGTTCGCCCTGTTGGCGATGTACGTGCTCGACGAGGGCCCCACGCCGACCGACCGCGTGGGCACGCCGGTCCTCAGCATCAGGTACTCCACGAGGTTTGGTGCGAACTGAGCGCCGTTCTTTTGACTTTTCTTCACATGGCCCAAGGTTAAGGAGGGAGAGGCGCGTCGTTTTCGCGCCTCGGCGTTTCAGGGTTCACACGAACCCCAGCGCGCCCAACCCAATCCAAGAGACCTCCGAAGACCATGAACGAGTCGAGCCAACAGATGCAGGGGGCGCACGCACGATCGAACGTGCTGGCTTCAGTGCTCGAGGGGCTGGGGCTGGGCGTGCTCGCGGCGAGCCCGCGCGACGGCGTGCTCGTCTACAACGAGGAGACGGAGCGCCTGCTCGGCGTGGGCCAGGACGCGATCGAGCGCGCGCTCGACGGCGGCGACCTGGGCGTGGGATCTCTGGAGGACCGCGCGGCGCTCGTCGGGGCGCTGCGAGGATCGTTCGTGGGGGAGCGCGTGGTCCAGGTGACGCCGCCCGGTACGGGCCGCAGCCGCTGGCTGGAGCTCAAATCGAGCGCGTGGGGAATGGGGAGCCTGACGACGCTGCGCGACGTGACCGCGGAGCGAAAGG
>CAJXPN010000877.1 GCA_913058025.1 uncultured Myxococcales bacterium
GCAGCGTCAGATGTGTATAAGAGACAGCCGAGGCGCTGAGCTGGCTCTTCTGGCAGATGGGCAGCGCGCCCTACCTCGGCGGCGGTTTCGGCCACTTCTACGCCTACGCCCCCGAGAAGTTCGAGTACCCGATCAACCGCTTCGCCATGGAGACCAAGCGTCAGCTCGACGTCCTCGAGCGTCGGCTCGCCGACAACGCCTACCTCGCCGGGGACGAGTACTCGATCGCGGACATGGCCGTGTGGCCCTGGTACGGCGGCCTGGTGCTCGGGCAGCTCTACGGCGCCGCGGAGTTCCTGGCGGTGCACGAGTACGAGAACGTGCTCCGCTGGGCCAACGCGATCGCGGAGCGCCCGGCCGTCGAGCGCGGCCGTAAGGTCAACCGCGCGTGGGGCGACCCCTCCGAGAAGCTCCCCGAGCGCCACTCCGCGGCCGACTTCGACGCGCTGCCCGAGCCCGAGTCCGACGGCGAGTGAGCCGCGCGGACTGCTCTGGCCTGGGCGCTACGTGGATCACATCACCTTGCGCAGCAGCCCGCCGACGGCCTTGGGGCTGGCGGTCGCCGCGGCGAGCACGCCGCCGAACATCGCGCCGATGACGCCGGGGGCGGAGACGTCGCACCCGGCGAGGAAGAGGTCCTTGATGGGGGTGGTCGGGCGGATCTGGTCGTTGCCGAAGCGCGCGGGCGTGGCGGCGGCGCCGTAGATGGAGCCGCCGATGGCGCGGTCGAAGTGTGTGGTGGTCACGGGGGTGGAGAACTCGACCACGTCGACGAGGGGCTCGAGCCGGGGCATGTTCGCGAAGAACTGGTCGAGCATGGACTGCTGGAGGGTCTCCTTGAAGCGGTCGTAGTCGTCGGCGCGCTTCTTCCAGCGGCTCCCATCCCAGCGCGAGAACGACGCGTAGGGGACGAACGTGACGACCTCGCCGGTGTGCTGGAGGTCGGGGCCCGGGTCGTGGAGGGGGTCCTTGAGCGAGGGGAACGAGCAGTAGAGGATCGGGGCCTTCGGGATGGTGTCACGGTCGGGGTGGACGTCCCAGGCGGCCTGGGTCTGGTCCCAGGTGTCGTAGAACCACTCGTTGGCGCCCGAGGCGCCGGCGGCGCGGATGTCGCCCTTGAACCCGAGGTAGAGGCAGGCGTGCGCGGCGGCGGGCTCGAGCTCCTCGACGGCGGCGCCCCAGCGGGCGTCGCGGTGCTCGGGGGCGAGCAGGCGGCGAGAGGTCGCCTGCGCGCCGACGGCGCTGATGACGCGTTTGGCGGGGATGTACTCCTCGCCGACGTGGACGCCGACGGCGCGGCCGCCGCGGACCTCGATGGAGTCGACGGGGGACGAGATCCGGGTCCAGCCGCCGTGCGCGGCGACGGTGCCCAGGAGCGTCTCGGCGATGCGCTGTGAGCCGCCCGTCGGGTAGTACGCGCCGTGGAGGTAGTGCTTGGTGACGAGCGCCTGGATGGCGAACGAGGCCTCCCCCGGCGGCACGCCGTAGTAGCCCCACTGGGCGCACAGGACGGCGCGCAGGCGGGCGTTGTCGGTGAGCTCGCGGAGGACGTCGTCGGCGGTGCGCTGGAAGTACTTCTTGGCGCCGCGGCTCATCAGGCCGGAGGCGGCGCGGCCGAGCAGGCCGCCTGGGGCGATCTGGCCCATGTAGTGGCGGCGCATCAGGCCGGCGACCTCGCGCACGAGGTCGAAGTAGCCGTCGATGGCTTTGGATTCGTCGGGGAAGGCTTCGAGGAGCGCGGCGCGGAACGCGCGCGGGTCGTCGGGGAAGGAGAGCTCGAGGTCGGGGAAGTGGAAGGACTCGTAGGTGTCGCCCAGCGAGGTCCACTCGAGCTGATCGCGCGTGAGCATGGAGAGCAGGCGGCCGGTCATCGAGTGTGAGGTGACCTCGCCGATGGCGTGGACGCCGACGTCCCAGCAGTAGCCACCGGGGCGCTTGAAGGTGTGCGTGAAGCCGCCGGGCTCGTAGTGCTGCTCGAGCACGAGCACCTTCTCTCCGCTCATCGCGAGCAGCGCCGCGGCGGTCATCCCGCCCATGCCCGAGCCGATCACGATCGTGTCCCACGGGCCGTCTGGCCCCTTCGTTCCGCGCTTGTCCCACACCTTGTCGGCCATCTCGAGCTCCTGGTCGTCGCCGCCTCGTGGCGGCCGGAAGTGTCGTCTGCGGACACAGATGACCAGAACGTGTTGACACTGTCAACAAGGCGCGAGGCCGCCACGGCTCAGGCGCGCAGCCCGAGGAAGAGCTTGCGGGTGACGCGGCGCGCGAGCTCGACGGGGTCCTCGTGGTCCATGCCGAGCCAGGAGACGAGCCCGCCGAGGCGGAGCTGCGCGTAGCCGTGGACGCCCGACCAGGCGACGAGCGCGAGCTCCTGAGGCTCGTCCTGGATGAAGTGGCCCTGGCGTTGGGCCGCGGCGATGGCCGAGCTCGCGAGCGCGAAGATCGAGGCCTGCGCGCTGCGCACCGCGTCCGAGCCCGCGGCGACCTCGGAGAACATCACCCGGAACCGCCCGGGGTGCTCCCAGGCGAAGCACATGTAGGTCACGCCGATCGCCTGGAACCTCGCCCGCGCGTCCTCCCCCGAGCTCGACTGCGCGTGGACGCACCGCTCCCAGAGCTGGCGGCAGCCCCGCTCGGCGACCGCGCACAGCAGGTCGTCGTGGTTGTCGAAGTGGCGGTAGGGCGCGCTGTGGCTGAGGCCCGCGTGGCGGGCCACCGCGCGCAGCCCGATCGCGTCGGGCCCGCGCTCGAGCAGCAGCTCCATCGCCGCCTCGATCAGCGCCTCGCGCGTGTCGTCGTTCGTGCTCATGTCGTGCCTCGTGGCGCTGGAGAACGCCCCGAGGATGGCGCTCTTTGTGGACAGTGTCTACACGGGGTGCCTCACGGGAGGCCTGGCTCAGTCGCAGGCGTCGGCGCCCACGGGCGAGCCCGCGGCGCGCGCGCGACCGTCGAGGTCGTCGGCGGTCGCGGGGGCGCCGTCGGTGGCG
>CAJXPN010000878.1 GCA_913058025.1 uncultured Myxococcales bacterium
GTGCGGCTGGGCGGGACGTGAGTCAGGGCGCGAGGTCGGCCGACTCGGGGTCGGGCGGCGCGGGGGCGTCGTCTTCGACCAGGCTCGGTGTGCCGAGAGGGACGTGGTAGGCCGCGGCGAACTCGGAGGTGACCGTGGGGTCGATGATGTCGGAGAAGTGGTGCCAGGCGGCCTGGACGCGCTCGGCGTCGACGTCGACGATGACGTAGCCGCGCTTGGAGAGCTCGAGCCAGGAGATGTGGGGGTTGAACCGCTTGACGTTGCGGGCGAACGCTGGCGTGTCGGTGAGCCCGCTGGAGGTGACGCCGGGGACGACGAACTCGACGGCGAGCGTGGTGGGGGACTCGGCGTCGGGATCGTCGACGAGGTTGTTGGCCCAGGATGTGTGGATGTCGCCGGTGAGGACGACGACGTCCGAGATGTCGTCGCCAGCGAGCGCGTCGAAGAGGCGCTCGCGCGAGGAGGCGTAGCCGTCCCACTGGTCGGGGTTCAGGGGAGAGCCCGTGGGGGTGCGCAGGTGTGAGACCATGACCTGCTGCCCGAGGATGCGCCAGCGGGCGGAGGACTCGCGCAGGGTCTGGAGCATCCAGGCCTCCTGGTCGTCGCCGAGAAGCGAGCGCTGCGCGGCGGCGATGACGTCAGCGTCGGCGGACTGCTCGTCGCGGCCCCAGATGCGGGTGTCGAGCATGACGAGGTCGAAGAGGTCGCCATAGGAGAACGAGCGCCAGATCTTGCCGCCGGGCTCGACGCGCGCGGGCATCCACTCGAGCCACGCGCGCTGGGCGGCGGTGAGGCGATCGCCCCAGGGGCCCTCGACGCCGTCGGTGTGGTTCTGCGCGCCCTCGCTCCAGGCGTCGTTGGCGGACTCGTGGTCGTCCCAGACGAGCACGAAGGGGTGCTGCCGGTGGGCCTCCTGGAGGTCGGAGTCGGTGCGGTACTGGGCGTACCTGCGGCGGTAGTCCTCGAGCGTGGTGAGCTCGCGGGGCGGGTCGTGGACGCGCCTGGAGAGGTCGGTCATCGTCTCGGGGCCGGGGCGCCACGTGGGGCCGCCGGAGCCGTACTCGTAGATGTAGTCGCCCAGGTGGACGACCACGTCGAGGTCGGGCATCTGGGCGATCTCGCGGTAGGCGAGGAAGAAGCCGCGGGTGTAGTTCGAGCAGGAGCAGAAGGCGAAGCGCGAGCGCGCGAGCTCACCCGCCGGGGCGGTCTTCGTGCGCCCTGTGGGCGAGGTCCTGCCGAGGCAGAGGAACCTGTAGTAGAGCGTCTCGCCGGGGTAGAGGCCGCCGGCGTCGACCTTCACGGTCCAGTCGGTCTCGGCGTCCGTGGTGACGAGCCCGGCGTCAAGCCTGCGGGTGAACTCGACGTCCTCGGCGATCTCCCACCAGACCTCGAGAGGCTCGCCGCGTCCGGCCTCCGGGGACACGCGGGTCCAGAGGATGACGGCGTCTGGGAGCGGGTCCCCGGAGGCGACGCCGTGGGTGAACGTGGACTCGGGGCCGAGCTCGCCGTCGTAGGCGTACTCGTCGAGCTCGGGGTAGACGCGGCCCTCTGGGCCGGGGTCGACGATGGGCTCGTCCTCACCGCACGCGAGGAGGTTCATGGCGGGGAGCGCGCCGATCGTGAGGCCGGCTTTGCGCAAGAAGTCGCGTCTCGAGTGTGGCATGGCGCACCTGAGGAGTGGGTCGTGTGTCGGTGATCTCGACGGTAGGATGCGCGCGGAGCCTGCGCAAGCGCGTGCGCGCGGCGCGCGGTGTAAGCGCGTGAGGCGGCGGGTCAGTCGAAGAGCGTGGGCATGGAGGTGGGGAAGTCGAAGATCACGAGGTCGTCCCGGGCGAAGAGCGCGTCGAGCATGGCGCAGCGTGAGGGCTCGAGCGCGGGGTCGCACGCGTCGCGCTCGTCGCGCATGCTCGGGATGGAGACGAGCTCCTCGCGCAGCGGCCGGAGCGCCTCGGAGGAGTAGGCGTTGGCGAAGGGGACGCTAGGTGCAGGCTGCTCGTCGCCGTGGCAGAACGCGCACGAGGTGCTGTCCTCCCGGTAGAGGATGCGGTCGTAGGCGGCCTGGGGTGAGACGTCGCCCTCGACGGGGAACGCGAGCTCGCCCTTGAGCGAGCGGTTGGGCGAGACGAGGGCGCCGAACTCGAGCAGGTCATGGCCGGCGCCTTCGAGCGCGAAGCTCAGGATGAGCGCGCCCGAGACGATGAAGAAGCGTGGGCTGCGGGCCCCGACGCCGGGCTGGGCGCTGATGGAGCCGCGGGTCGCGCTGACGCGCAGCGGCCGGTCGAGCGCGTCGATGAAGCACGGGAGCGTGACGGGCCGCGGCAGCGCGTTTATGAGCTCGACGGCGTCCTCGATCGTGCCGGGCCTGCCCGAGACGCCAGGCGGCGGCGCGCAGGGGCGCGGCGCGGTCGCGTCGATGCCCACGTCGGGCTCGCCGCCGTCGGCGCCCTCCTGGGACGGGTCGAGCGAGCAGGCGGACAGCGTGGCGAGGAGCGCGAGCGTGTGGGTGAGTCGCATGTCGTGGCCGGGGCAGGCTCGTGGTGGTGTGTGGGCAGGTTAGAGCGGCTCCGAGCCTCGCTCAACAGGACGCTGGGACGGCGAGGGCGCGGCCCGCAGGTTCGCGCCCAGGAACGCCCGCAGGCCCTCGAGCGTGAACGGCTTGTCGAGGTGCGGGCGCGCGATCGACTCGAGGAACGACTTGTATTCGGGCGACCACGAGTCGCCCGTCATGAAGTGAAGCAGCGGCTCGAGCGCCGGGAGCTCCTCGCGCACGCGCTCGTGGAGCTGCATCCCGCCCAACGTGGGCATCTTCAGATCGCACAGCACGAGCGCCCAGTCGTCCCGCGTCTTCATGGCCTGGAACGCCTCGACGCCATCGGTCGCCGTGGTCACGTCGTAGCCGTGGGCGTTCAGATGGCGCGAGAGCGCGCGCAGGATCGTCTGCTCGTCGTCGACGAGCAGGATCTTCACGGCCTCGCGGACC
>CAJXPN010000879.1 GCA_913058025.1 uncultured Myxococcales bacterium
GCAGCGTCAGATGTGTATAAGAGACAGAACCGAGTCGAAGCCGAGCCCATCCTCCTCTCCATTCTGTCGTCATATTCTCGAGCCGAGCCCGAAGACCTCGCCGCGCTCGAGGCCCTCGAGAAGCTCGGCACCGCCGTGAGCATCCCCGTACTTCGTGACCTCGCCAAATCCAGCATGCCCGGGACGGCGTACAGGCGCTGGGTGAACGATACGATCGAGGCCATCACACAGCGGATCGACGCATCGCAGCAAGGCGCGCTGAGTCTGGCCTCGCCTCACCCGAACCAGGGAGGACTGTCGCTGTCCACCTCGGGGGCAGAAGGCGGAGACATGAGCCTCTATGAGAACGTGTGGCGTAAGACGGTCTCCATGGGGCACCCCACGAATGACCACACGACTCAGCACGTCGACATCGGGCGCTCGCTCTCGTTCTGGATCACCTGGCCCGTCTACAACTCGACCTTCAGTTACCTGATCACGCTCGTATTGTTCGTGTCCCCCACCGTCATGGTCCTCACCCACATCAATCAAGACGACCCCGCCGCACTGCTCTCCACGGGCCTCCCCGAGTCATTCCACGGCCCAATCCTCATCGCCTATGGGCTCGGCGCGGTCATCCTCCTCGTCAACGCCTACGCCCAACTCAAAGCCTGGCGGCGCAGAGGATGGTTCGAGCTCCTCGCGCAACCTCAGCTCGTCCTCGTGAGCGCGACCTGGATGCCCGCCCCGAGGCTCGCCCGTTTCAACAGACCGAAGCTCTTGAAGCTCAGCTGGGTCGACGCACATGGGACACCCGTCATGGAACAGCGCGACCCGGCGAACACGTTCGAGCGAACCACCCTCCCATCACCACAGCGAGAGACCGTGACGCTGAAGGCGCTCACGCGAAACTCCAGCGCCTTCATCCCTGGTCGCGACACCCCCTTCCTGCTCAACGACCACCACGAGCTCACGCTCTCACCCTGGTTCCACTTCGTCTTCTGGTACGCCCTCCTCTTCACCCTGTTGAACCTCTACCTCCTCACTATCCACCCATGACCTCGTCCATCCTTCAAGAACTCGCCCGGGGCACGCCCCCCGCCGACCTCGACCGCTCGGCGATGGTCCGCGAGCTCGCGAGGTACACGAGCGGCGACGACGCGACGGTCAGCGCCGCGCTGACCGTCATCCTCGACACGCCTCACCTGGCCACGACGCGAGGCCTGAGCGAGGCGCTGGCGCACCTGCTCACGCTCGAGCGCCAGCCGCTCAGCGACGCCGCCGCCGAGGCGCTGACCCGGCTCTGGACCCACGCGCTCGACCCCTTGCCCGACCACGAACGCCGACGCGCCGCGCGCCTCGCGAGCTCGCTCGACGCCGCGCCCCCAGCGCACCGCGTCGCCTGGGCGCTGCGCTCTCGAGACCCGGGCGCCTGCGCCGACGTCGCCTCGCACTTCACCCAGGAGCACTGGGACGCGTTGAGGCCCATCCTCACCGCGTCGCTCGAACCGAACGCGCCGCCGGCGCTGCTCCGGGCGATCTTCGAGCGCTCCGACGAAGTCGTGCGCGCGTGTGCGCTGGAACTGCTCGACGAAGAGTCCGACCCCACCTTGCTCGAGCCCCTGGCGAGCTCTCTACCGGGATCCTCGTCGAGCTACCTCACCGCCCTCGCACACGCGCTCGACCGCATGCGACGCGTCGAAGCCGAGCCCATCCTGCTGGCCATCCTCACCTCGCACTCTCGAGAAGAGGCCGAAGACCTCGCCGCGCTCCACGCGCTGTCCACGCTGGGCACCGCCACGAGCGTCGCGCCGCTCCATGAGCTCGAGGAACTCAGCGCCCGCAGCTCCCCCTTCCACGACGCCATCGCGCAGACGCTCGAGCGCCTGACCCAGCGCCTGACCGCGAGCGGCCCCGCTGGAGCGCTCAGTCTCACGAGCACGACGTCTCGAGAGGGCGCGCTCTCACTCCACGAACGCCCGGGCGACGGCGCGCTCGCGCTCTACGAGTCCGTCCTGCGGAACACCTCCGGAGGTGACGCCGTTGGGCCCACCGCGGAACCGGACGACCTCCTCATGGTCGAGCCCAACCCTCCCCTCTCGTTCTGGCTGACCTGGCCCCTCTTCAACAGCAACAAGGTATCCATAAACTTCATCATGTTCTTCATGATCTTGCCGTTCGGCATCTTCATGATCACCATCGGCCTGGACGCCATCGGCCTGTCCAAGACGCCCGACGTCTCGGGTCATCGAGCCAGGTTCGGCACGTATGCGCTCGCGGTGTGCTTCATCGCGGGGAGCGCCTCCCTGGTGTGGAACACGGCCCAGCAACTCAGGGAGTGGCGCGTGAGGGGTTGGTTCGAGCTGCTCTCGAGCGGATGGCTCACCCACGTCGAACTCTCCAAGGCATCCCCTCCTCGGATCAGCCGCAACGGCGACATCAAGCGCTACAGGCTCCGGTGGACGGACGAACACGGAGTCCACCAGATATCGAGCCGCCGCCCGATGAGCTCCTTTCATCCGATGGGCGTCGAAGACGAACACCAACACGCCAGACACGTGGCGCTCATAAAAGGGAGCCACGCCTTCGTCCCGAAGCTGGACACCCCGTTCCACCTCGGCCCGACGAACACCCTCGAGTTGGACACGTCGCATGTCATGGGCGCGCTGTTCATCATGACCACCTACGCCTTCAACGCGTACCTCGTCCTCGTCCTGCTGGATCGACACGTCCTGAGCTGACCACGCCCGCGCCTGGCGTGACACACGCCAGCCGACTCGAACCTCACCGCAGGCGCACCTTCGGCTTCTTCGGGGTGACGGGGCTCAACCCCTTATCCCGGGCCGCCTTGGCGGGGTCCGTCTTCTTGATGACTGGGCAGGCGTTGCTACACGACCCCTCCATGCACATGGAGCGCGCCGCGCAATTCTTGCCGCAGGCGCCGCAGTTGGACTCCTGTCTCTTATACACATCTCCGAGCCCACGAGACAGGCAGAAAT
>CAJXPN010000880.1 GCA_913058025.1 uncultured Myxococcales bacterium
GATGCGCGATCACGACCGCCTGCTCATCACGGACACGACGTTCCGCGACGCCCACCAGTCGCTCCTGGCCACGCGCGTGCGTACCCGTGACCTCGTGGACATCGCGCCGGCGACCGCGCACACGCTGCCCGGGCTGTTCTCCTACGAGGTCTGGGGCGGCGCGACGTTCGACGTCTGCATGCGGTTCCTCACCGAGGACCCCTGGGAGCGGCTCGCGCGGCTGCGCACGGCGCTCCCGGGCGCGCTCCTCCAGATGCTGCTCAGGGGCGCGAACGCGGTCGGCTACAAGAACTACCCGGACAACGTCGTGCGGTCGTTCGTGCAGGAGGCCGCGTCGGCGGGCGTGGACATCTTCAGGATCTTCGACGCGCTCAACTACATCCCGAACATGGAGCTCGCGATGGAGGAGGTCGCGCGCCAGGGCAAGATCGTCGAGGCCTCGATCTGCTACACGGGTGACGTGCTCGACCCCAACGAGGACAAGTACACGATCGCCTACTACGTGAACCTGGCGCGTGAGCTCGAGCGCAGGGGCGCGCACATCCTCAACATCAAGGACATGGCGGGCCTGCTCAAGCCGTACTCGGCCAGGGTCCTCATCTCCGAACTCAAGGCCGCCGTCGACCTGCCCATCCACCTCCACACACACGACACGTCGGGCAACGGCGTGGCGATGTACCTGATGGCGGCCGAGGCGGGCGTGGACGCGGTCGACTGCGCCGTGAGCTCGATGGCCGGGCTCACGAGCCAGCCGTCGATGAACGCCGTGCTCACGTCCATGCGCGACCGCCCCGAGCGCCCCGACCTCGACGAGCGCGGCCTCCAGCGCCTGAGCGACCACTGGGAGCTCCTGCGCGAGATCTACTACCCGTTCGAGTCGGGCCTCAAGGCGTCGACCACGGACGTCTACTTCCACGAGATCCCCGGCGGGCAGTACTCGAACCTGCGCCCGCGCGCCGTCCAGCTCGGCCTGGGCGACCGCTGGGGCTTGATCAAGCAGACCTACCACGACGTGAACCAGGCGCTGGGCAACATCGTCAAGGTGACGCCGACCTCGAAGGTCGTCGCGGACTTCTCGATGTTCCTCGTGCAGAACGACGAGACCGTCGACGGCGTGCTCGAGCGCTCACGCGGCGGCGATGAGATCGACTTCCCGCAGTCGGTCGTCGACTTCTTCGCCGGTGACATCGGGCAGCCCCACGGCGGCTTCCCCGAGGAACTCCAGCGCGCGGTGTTGCGTGGGCGAGAGCCCCGCACCCAGCGCCCCGGGATCGACCTCCCCGACTACGACTGGTCGGTCGCCGGCCAGGAGCTCGAGGAGCAGCTCGGCCGGACGCCCAGCGAGCAGGAGCAGATCTCGTTCGCGCTCTACCCGAAGGTCTTCTCGGAGTTCGCCGGCCGCATCGAGGAGTTCGGCGAGTACCGCATCCTGGACACGGTCACGTTCCTGTACGGCCTCGAGCTCAACGAGGAGCGCGTGGTCCGGCTCGAGGAGGGCAAGGACCTGGTCGTGAAGCTCCTCACGATCGGCTCGCCCGACGCCGACGGGATGCGCGAGCTCTACTTCGAGCTCAACGGCCAGCCCCGCCAGGTCAAGGTGCGCGACCACTCGGTCACCACCGAGACGACCGCGCGCCCCAAAGCCGACAAGCGCAACCCCGCCCACGTGGGCGCGTCGATGCCGGGCGCGATCCTGTCCGTCGAGGTGTCCGCGGGAGACGCCGTCTCCAAGGGCGACGTCCTGCTCAAGGCCGAGGCCATGAAGATGGAGACCTCGGTGACCTCGCCGCGCGACGGGGTCGTCGCGCGCGTGGAGGTGAGCGTGGGAGATCGCGTGGCCGCCGGCGACCTGTTGGTGGTGCTCGAGGCGTGAGCGGGCAGACTTCGTTGTAGGTCTATGTTGACATTGGGTGTCTTTTTTTGGTTGTGTCATCGTTGTGCGGGTCGCTGACCTGATGAAGGTGAGTGCTCGTCCGTGTCCTGACATCCAATCGAAGGAAGGCAGAATGAAGAGTGCAACGCACGGTATGATACTCGTGACGATCATGGGGATCGTCCCACCCATGACGGCTCGGGCCGATGAAGGGCCTGTCATGGAGGAGCCGCCTCCGCCGCCTCCTCCCACGACACCACCTCCTGCAGATGATTCGCCGTCGATGCCCTCATCGGATGCCGATCCTCCGGCGAACCGCGACGTCTCGGCAGGCCCCGCTTCCGTGAGCAAGGAGGCGGTCGTAAGTGCACCGACGGTGAGCCTGACTTTGAGCCCCATCCCACTGATCATTGGCTCGGTCACGATGCACGGTGAGTTTTCATTCGCGGACCACCACGCTCTCGAGATCGTCTTCTCGCCCCTCATTCCGAGCCCTCTCAGTAACGGGGCCGGAGGAATCGATGTATCTCTTGGATATCGGCTCTATCCAATGAATCCATTCGATGGTTTGACGCTGGGCGTGGATCTTCTCACGGGGTTCGCCTCCGGCTTGCCGTTCATTGGTGACGCCGGGTACTATGGTATGGGGATGAACCTTGGCTGGAAGTGGATCGTAGGCGACACCTTCACGATCGGTGTGGGCGGAGGAGTTCAGGTTCTCTCGTTCGACTCCTCTCCGCTCGTACGTCCCACGCTCGATTTCGAGTTAGGCGTGTCGTTCTGAGCGCGTCCGCGCCGTGAGTGCTCTACTACCCCGACATCAACCTCGGCGAGGTGTCCTACGGCTAGGGCTACGAGTCCCCTCACTCCATCGCGCAGGGCCCCGCGCTCCAGCGACTCTCGGCGGTGAGCGCTGCCCTCGAGGCTCTCCCGAGAGCCTCGGAGCGTTGCTGCACGATCGCGTGCGGCGATCTAGGGTCTGCGTCGACATGACGTGGAGGTCGAGCGGATGACGGCGAACATCGAAGTGAGTGACGAGCAGCTGCGCGCGTTCCGCGCGCGGCGTGGGATGCTGCGCGGCGCGGGCGCGCCAGACCTGGTGAC
>CAJXPN010000881.1 GCA_913058025.1 uncultured Myxococcales bacterium
ACGAGATTTCTGCCTGTCTCGTGGGCTCGGAGATGTGTATAAGAGACAGGACTCACTCTTACCGCAGGTGCTCGCCGCGCGCGACGAGTGTTCGACCCGTGGCCGCCGCCGGTTCATTGACCCGGGGACCCTCGCGCGTACGCTCTGAGCGTTCATCTGCACACTGTTGGAGGCGCGCGTGGAACCGAACCTGACTCAGATCGTGATCATTGGTGCGTCGGGAGACCTGACCGCGAGGAAGCTCATCCCGGGCTTGCTCGGCAACGACATCGCAGGGGCGTTCGACGGCCCCGTCCAGGTGGTCGGGGTGTCGCGCACCGCGATGAGCACCGAGGAGTGGCGGGGCGAACTCGAGGAGTGGATCGACGAGGACGCGCTCGAGGGTTGGGCCTCGTTCAAGGAGGGCGTGCACTACCACGTGGCCGACGCGCTCGAGGAGGAGGGGGTAGAGCGCCTGAAGGAGCGGCTCGACGCGTTGTGTGAGGAGGAGGGGTTCGGGCCTCGTGAGACTGGTCGGCTCTTCTACCTCGCGCTCAAGCCGTCGCTCTTCGCGCCCGCGGTGAAGATCCTCAGCGAGCAGGGGATGCTGGCGTGCCTCCCGGATCCATGCGCCGGATGGAGAAGGTTGGTCGTGGAGAAGCCGTTCGGCGTCGACCTCGAGAGCGCCGAGGCGCTCAACCGCTCGCTGCTCGAGTACGTGCGCGAGGAGCAGATCTACCGGATCGATCATTACCTGGGGAAGGAGACGGTCCAGAACATCATCGCGCTGAGGTTTCAGAACGCGATCTTCGAGCCGCTCTGGAACAACAAGCACATCGAGTCCGTCGAGATCACGGTCGCGGAGACCGTGGGAGTGGAGGGTGGCAGGGGCGCCTACTACGACGAGTCCGGTGCGCTGCGCGACATGGTCCAGAACCACGTCCTCCAAGTGCTCGCGCTCGTGGCGATGGAGCCGCCGAACTCGATGCGCGCGGTGGACGTACGCGGCGAGAAGGTCAAGGTGTTCCGCGCGCTGGGGCTCATGACCGATGAGGAGGTCGAGCGCGACGTCGTGCGCGCGCGGTATGTCGAGACGGGGGACCACGTGGGCTACCTCGAGGAGGAGGGCGTCTCGTCGGACTCGCACACCGAGACGTACGTCGCGATTCGGGCGAAGATCCACAACTGGCGGTGGAGCGGCGTGCCGTTCCTGCTGCGCACGGGCAAGGCGCTCGAGAGGAGGTACACGGAGGTGGTGCTCCGCTTCCGTACGCCACCGCTCGACCTCCTCAACGGCCCGCCCGTGGGTGGGAACTGCTCGCTGCGGCCGAACGCGCTCAGGATTCAAATCCAGCCCGAGGAGAGCGTGCGGCTTGGGTTGCTCGTCAAGGAGCCCGGCGCGGGCATGGTCATGCGCCCGACGACGCTCAAGTTCGACTACGACGACCTCGAGGCAGGAGACACGGCCCCGGCATACCAGCGGCTCCTGCTCGACGCGGTCGAGGGCAACGCGACCCTGTTCATACGCGGCGACGAGGTCGAGGAGGCGTGGCGGTTCGTGGACGCGATCCATGACGGGTGGGAGCGCAACGGCGCCCCGCTGGCCGAGTACGACATCGGTACGATGGGCCCGGACGAGGCTGACGGACTCTTTCGAGGCTGTGAGGGCGTCTGGGGCGATGGCGTGAGCGACGTATGACACACGAGGTCTTCATCGAGGCGGAGCAAGCGGGCTGGATCGAGAGGGCGGGGAGCTTGGCGCGTGACGAGATGAGGCGAGTCGTCGAGCGGACGGGGCGCTGCCGGGTGGCGCTGAGCGGAGGGTCGACGCCGGCGGCGGTGTTCGAGTGGTTCGCGCTCCACCTCGGCCCTGAGCTCGAGCGCGAGCTCTGGATCACGTGGGCGGACGAGCGCGTGCTCCCTCGCGTGGGCGACGAACCGGGCTGGCGAGGCTGGGACGAGCGCGTGAGCGCGAGGCTGGCGTACGCGCGCTGGCTGGGCGGCTCGAGCGTGCGGCCCGAGCGCGTGTTGGCGCTCTCGGAGGGGGGCGCGCTCAAGGACGAGCTTCCGGATGTGCGCGCGAGGTTCGACGTGGACTTCGACGGTGGCGTGGACGTCGCGCTGCTCGGGGCGGGCGCCGACGGTCACGTCGCGTCGCTGTTCCCCGGGAGGGACTGGGGGAGCGGCCCTGGCGTGATCGTGGTGCGCGACAGCCCAAAGCCACCACCCGTCCGAGTCAGCCTTACGATGGAGACGTTGACGTCCGCCGTGCGGTTCGTCTGGGCGCGAGGAGAGGCGAAGGCGGAGGCGTTCGGGCGGGCGGAGTCACCTGAGGATAGGACGCCTCTCGGTGTGGTTACACACGCCCCGGGGCGTTGCGTCTGGGTGCTCGACGAACCAGCCGCCGGGACCTGATGAGCGAGCTCACATCTCGCGGCAGATCCCGACGGGGTCGTCGCCCGGGACGTCGCAGAACGCGTCCGAGCCGCAGTTCGCCGAGCTCAAGCAGCCAGGTTCGCATCTCGAGAACCTGGCGTCTTCACAGTAGCTGCCGGGGGCGCAGGTTGTCTCTTCGCCGCCGAAGCTGCCGCAAGGGGTCGCGCCAGACTGTGCGTCGGGGCGGTTCTTGGGGTGCTGGCACGTGCCGAAGTTGTCGCCGTCCGACTTGATGCAGCGCTGCTCGTCGTTGCAGTTGTCGTTGGAGAGGCAGCCGGCGACGCACTCCGAGAACGTGGGGTCCTCGCAGTAGGTGCCCGGGACACACATGACCTCGCCGTCGCTCAGGAAGTCGCCGCACTCAGTGTAGCCAGGGCGCGTCTCTTCACCGGCGCCGTCGAGTATGAGGCAGGCGGTGGAGAACTGGAGCGCGAGGGCCGTGAGGGCGAGCTTTGCGAGCGTGCGGTGGAGCGTCATGTGTACCGTCGGCGTCATGTGGTCACGTGTTGTGTCTCGTTCCAAGGGACGCAGTGTCTGTCTCTTATACACATCTCCGAGCCCA
>CAJXPN010000882.1 GCA_913058025.1 uncultured Myxococcales bacterium
ATCTACACAGAGTAGATCGTCGGCAGCGTCAGATGTGTATAAGAGACAGCTGGGAGCGCGCACGTCGCGTCTCCGTGCGTGAGCTCCCCGACGGCGGCCTGGCCCTCTACAACGACGGCCCGCCCATCCCCGGCTTCTCGCTCATCGTCGAGGGCGACGTGAACGCCAGCGTCGGCGCCGACGACACCTCCCGCAAGGCGCTCGACGCCAACGGTGAGCCCCAGACCCTGCTCTGGTGGGATCTCCCGTCCGGACCGTCGCGCCTGGCGCTCGACTCGCCCCCCGAAGACGCTCGCCTCACCTCCGTGGAGTGGAAGGTCGCTGGCCCCTGAGCCCCAAACCGACGTCGAGCCCGCGCGCCAACCTGCCGCAGCGCACAGGAGCACTCCGTGAAGATCGAGCGCGTCCATTCTGGAGCCCCCTGGGAGTCCGTCGCGGGGTACTGCCGCGCCGTGCGCGCGGGTGAACACGTCTTCGTGAGCGGCACGACCTCGGTCGACGAGGACGGCGAGGTCTGGGCGCCCGGCGACGCGGGCGCCCAGACCCGTCGTTGCCTCGAGATCATCTTGGAGGCGCTCTCCGCGTTCGGCCCGACCCTCATCGTGCGCACGCGGATGTTCGTGACCGACATCTCTCGCTGGGAGGAGATCGCGCGCGCGCATGGGGACGTGCTCGGAGGACGCCCGCCCGCGGCGACCATGGTCGAGGTCCGCGCGCTCATCGACCCGACCATGGTCGTCGAGATCGAGGCCGACGCCGTCGTGCTGCCTTCCGGGACCTGACTTCGGGGACCTGACCTCGGGCGCGTAGAGTAAGATTACGCCATGGCATGGAGTGCCTTTTATCCGCTCCGCGTGTGCGTCACCTCGCAAGCGGGCCTCCAGTCGAGCCCGTCGTGTTGGCACGGTTGTGGCACTTGGTGTCCTTTGTTCTTGCATGGACTTTGGACGAGGTGCTTCAGCGATGACGCGAACGACGATGACAATGGCAGTGTGTATGGCTGCGGCGACCACGACGGCCTGCTTCCCCATCACCAACACGTACCAGACCGCCAGGTTGTTGGAGCCTGGCCAGGTCGAGACGACCGTCGGGGTGGCGCTCACGGGAGGCGATGACGAAGCATACAACGCCGAAACGTACACCGATGAGATAAATACTCTGTACGAGTACCAGGTTACCGCGCAGGTCAACGTCGGCGTGTCCGAAGGCGTCGAGGTCCGAGGCCTGGTTGGTTATCAGTCGTACAAGTCGATCCCTCTGGCCGCGGCGGTCAAGATCAGCCTGATCGAGGATCACCTCGCTTTCGACCTCCCTGTTGGGGTTGCTCTGGGGGCTGGAGATCCCGTCGGTTATCTGTCCGTCCATCCCGCGCTCATCGGGACGTACAGGTTCAGCCCGTACGTCGAGGCGAGCGGGTCGGTTCGCACGTCTGCTTACCTGAAGTTCATACAGGGGAGCCGGAAACGCCTGGTCACAACGGGCACATTCGGTCTAGGGCTCTCCACAGATCTTGAGAGTTGGGCCATTCGCCCTGAGATCGGCGGGGGCGTGGTCGGTCTGGGCGATGACCCCTTCTTCTCGGTCGGCGTCGGCTTGGCGGGCCGGTTCGGCGACTGACGTCGTCACACGCGGGCGCCGCCGGTGCCCGCCAGAGCGGTCCGCTCGAGCGTGCATATCAGAGTAGGGGGTCGGCGCCCGAGGCCCGCAGCGGTCATCCTGGTGCGTCAGGTGGCGTCCGGGCCTCCCACGAGAGTCGTCAGGGCTTGCGCTTGGCGCCGAACGAGACGGTCTCGCTGGAGGTGAGCTCGAGCGAGGGCTCGTCGGCGTGGGCGAGCGTGAAGAGCGTGAGCTCGGGCAGGGAGCGGATGCGCAGGGGCCAGGTGGCCGAGCCGAGGCCGCGGTTGATGTAGAGGAGGGCGTCGCCGAGGCGGTAGGTGCCCGAGAAGAACTGGGCTCCGAGCGTGGTGGCGACGCGGTTGGTCAGGCGGGGGATGTTGAACTGGAAGTTGTGCGTGTGCCCGCTGAGGATGAGGTGGGCGCCGCGGGAGGCGCACTCCTGGGCGTAGGAGGGGACGTGGTTGAGCGTGAGGCAGAAGAGGCCGGGGTCGAGGCCGACGAAGGCGGCCTCGGCGTCGGCGTTCCCGGTGACGAGGTCATCGACGCCGACGACCTCGACGGCGGGCATCCCGCCGCCGGGCTCGAAGCGCACGCGCTGGTTGGTCAGGAGCGTGATGGTGGCGCTGGCCTCGTAGGCCGCGATGGAGCGGACCGAGTCGGTCCAGTGGTCGTGGTTCCCGAGGACGGCGAAGCAGGGCGACGAGGTCGTGGAGAGGGCGTCGGCGCAGCGCTCGATGTCGGCCTTGGAGTAGCCGACGTAGTCGCCGGTGAGCGCGACGAGGTTGGGCTCGAAGGAGTCGACGAGCGCGACGATCTCTCGGACATGGTGGGCCTTGACCCAGGGGCCCATGTGGACGTCCGAGATCTGCGCGACGGAGAAGCCCGAGAGCGCCTCGGGGACGGCCGGATGGTGGAGCGTGTAGCGCGACAGCTCGACGCGCGCGAGCGGGTTGATCATGAGGAGAGCTCGCCGCGGCGTTTTGAGAGCACGAGGCCCTCGGCGGTGCGGATGATCGACTTGGCGACGTCGAGCCCGGTGATGCCCTCGATGCCCTCGAGGCCGGGGGAGGGGTTGACCTCGGTGACGAGCGGGCCGCGCGAGGAGAGCAGGAGGTCGACGCCGGCGACGCGCAGGCCGAAGACCTCGGCCGAGGCGACGGAGACGTCGCGCATCTCGCGCGAGAGCGTGACGCGGGCGGCGCGCCCGCCGAGGTGGAGGTTGGAGCGGAAGTCGCCGTCGAGCGCGCGGCGGCTCATGGCGCCGACGACCTTGCCGTCGACGATGAACGCGCGGACGTCGGTGCCCGAGCTCTCGGCGATGAACTCCTGGACGAGGACGGACTGCTCGAGCGACCAG
>CAJXPN010000883.1 GCA_913058025.1 uncultured Myxococcales bacterium
GCGAGGCCCCCCCCGCCAACTCCTCCGCGGCCGACGCCCTCGCCCGCGCAGCCTTCGCCTACGGCGGCGGCAAGCGCTCCGGCGGAATGTGCTGGAGGGGCGTCAAGACCGCCGCCCTCAACGCCGGCGTCTCCGAAGGCTACAACTGGCCCTCGCTCCAGAGGCGCGGACCCTGTAGCTCCTACAACTTCGCCCTGTCCGCCTACTGCTTCAAGCGCCAGGCCGACTCCAACCCCGCCATCCTCCGTGGCAGCTACGGCATGCAGCGGATCAACGTCGACCCGCGCAACGCACCCCGCGGCGCCATCATCGCCTACAACCCCGGATGCGCCGGCTTCAACAGCACCCACGGTCACATCGAAGTCGCCCAGGGCGACGGCACCGCCTGCTCCGATTACTGCGGAAACATCCGGTCCGGCACGTCCTCCTGCGCCTCCGTCTACACACACGTCCAGTGAATCGCGCGACGCACTCGATACCCATGATTACTCTCGAAGGAGCTCGACATATGAACCGCAGCAGGCTCATCAGCATCGTCGCCGCGATCGCCCTCATCGGATTCACCGCGTGTGACCCCGAGGGCAACGGTCGCACACCACTCCCCGCCGACAACAACGGCGGCGGCGGCGGCGGCGGCGAAGTCAACAACACCAACGCCCCCAACGAGGACGACACCCACGGCGAGGACGACGACGTCCAGATCACCGATGTCGGCTTCCTCGGCGGCACCTGGCGCATCGCCACCGCCGACGGAGAGGACGCGCCGCTGGCCTACCTCGACTTCGTCCACGACAAGGGCGCCACCACCGCCACCGGCAAGTTCCGCATGGGTCTCGTCATGGGCCCCATCCTCGACGGAGAGGTCGGTGACCTCCAGTCCGCGACCTGGGCTGGCGACGTCATCACCGTGAAGTGGAACCCCACCGTCGACGAGGAGCAGGTCTACACGGTCACCTCGACCACGAAGACCGACGACGACACGCTCGCCGGCACCTTCACGACCGTCGACGGCGCCTCCACGTTCCCCGTCTCCATCACACGCGTCATCCCCCCAGATGATACCGTGCGAAACGACGACCCCGACGCCCCGATCTTCCCGACTGAGTGAGACCCCGCGTCCCACTCGAAGGGCTCGACCTCCGCGAAGGAGGTCGGGCCCTTCTGTTTCTTGCGCTCACGCGCGACGCCCACGGCTCACGACCCCTCGCGGCGAGCCATCTTCTCCTCTTCGTCTCGCCACTGCGCGCGCACCGACTCGGTGAAGAGATCTTCGTCGAGGACCTGTCTGCCCAGCCGAGGGAGTCTGTTGATGAGGCGCCCACGCCAGAGCACCTCGATCCTCTCGAGGCTGCGCAGCGTGCGGTTCGACGAGAGCTCGCGGAGCTCCTCGGCGCGCGGTGAGATGCGGAACCTGAGCACGCGCAGCGCGCTCAGGTTCGCCTCACGCGCGAACTCGCTCATCGCCATCGCGTGCAGCTCGATGTCCTCGTCTCGCGTCGGCCACCCGTTCACCTCGAGCTCCTCGAGCCGAGACGTCCAAGGCGCCCGCGCGAGCATCTCCAGCGTCCGGTGGCCGTGGCACGCGCCGCTCAGGTGCAGCCGCGTGAGGCGCTGCGCGAAGTCTTCTTCTGCCAACACGTCCGGCTCGCAGTAGCGGTCCGCGTTCCCATACACGATCGGCCCGCCGTTGAGCGCGAGCGCGTCCAGCCGGCGCCACTCCGAGGTCGCGACCTGCAACAGGTCGTCCTCCCCGAGCTCCCCCACCTCCAACATCAACGCGCGGATCCCCGAGAGCTCCCCTCGCGCCATCGCCGAGGTCACGCTGGGCACGCCGGCCCTGGTCGACACGTGTAGCTCGTGTAGCCGCTCGAGCACCCCCACCTCGCTCAGCGCGTCGATCCCCGCGTCCAGCCCGTCGACCTCCATCGCCACGAACTGGCGCAGCGCTCGCCAGTCACACCAGGCCAGCGCGTCCCACTCCGGCCGGGTAGGGCGCTCGAAGCTCACCGTCAGCGTCCTCGCGAACCGGGTCGCGTGCGCCCACCGCTCCTGCCCCCCGAGCAGCCTCTTCGCCCAGTCCGGGCCGACCGCGCGCAGCTCGTCCGGCCAGCGGTCCACCGCGGACTGCGCGTAGGGGAGCAGGATCTCATCGCGCTCTCGCGGCTCCCAGCCCCTCATCGACACACACAGCCGCCCGAGCGTCTGCGCGTCCGGGCGGCCCTGGAGCAGCGAGCGCAGCTCGCCGAACGCATCCGTCATCGCGGCCCCTCGCGCTCAGAAGCAACCAGGCGTCACGACGCCCTTCTCCACGACCTTCTCCACGCACGTGAACGTCCCGTTCGAGAAGCGGCACGTCTCCTCGACCTTGTTCGTGACGAAGGTCTCCTTCTTCCTGTTCTTCTTCACGGCGGGCTGTGACGAGATCTTCACCACGCCGCTCTTCATCACGGCCACCCCCGTCGCGTCGGCGTGCGTCGTCAGATCCCATTCGCGCTCGAGCACCTTCTTCACGCCACCGGGGAGCACCGCGTAGATCTCATCCTTCCCGCCCGCGGCGCACTGGCCTCCCTCGGAGTCGTAGCCTACGCGCATCATCGGCACCCCACCCACGTCGTGCTTCGAGAAGCTGTCCGATCGCTTCCAGTCGTGGAGCCCCAGGTGGTACACGATCTCGCCGCGCTTCGTGTCGTAGATCAGCGCCGCCTTGGGGACCTGATGCTCAAAGCCGTCGTCTTCCTCGACGACCTCCCGCGTGAGCACGAACACAGCGTCCGGCCCCACGGGGTAGGCGCGCGTCGTGAAGGACTTGGTGTCGACGAGGGCGTCGTATGAGGGCATCTCCCAGACCGAGCTGTTCTTGGCCTTCTCCTTCGCGTTGAGCGCGTCGAGCGAGGGCTTGATCATGTCGAGCGCGGCCTTGGTGCTGTCTCTTATACACATCTCCGAGCCCACGAGACAGGCAGAAATCT
>CAJXPN010000884.1 GCA_913058025.1 uncultured Myxococcales bacterium
TATAAGAGACAGGTGGACGCCAGCTCGCTCGGCGGCGTCACCAAACCACTCGTCGCCGCGGTGGTGGCCACGGCGCTCGGGAACGCGGTGAGCATGCGGACGAGCAGCTTGAAAACGGTGACGTTCCCGGACTCGAGCCTGGACTACGGCCGGACCGAGTACAGCGCGAACGTCCCCGCGCTCGTGGGCGGCGGGCTCGGGATGGTCATCGCGATCGTGGCCATCACGATGGGTTTGAGGCTGGGCGCCGACGTGGCCACGCCGAAGAAGGCAGGCGCCATCCTGTTGGCGGCGCTCGTGCTGCTCTGGGCCGGCTACACCCTGTACACCGGCATCCCGTACGTCGAGGACTACGGAAACTGGCCCGAGAACCCCAGGATCTGAGAGAGGGCCGGTCACCCTGGGTAGGGTGACCGGCCCTCTCGGGGGCGCCGGACGTGTTCAGCCGGGGCTCACTCGAACTGCTCCTCCTCGGTGGAGCCGTCGAGCGCGGTGGTCGAGGACTCACCTGCGGTGACGGTGAGCTGGACCTGGTCGAAGTAGCCCGCGCCCACGAACGCCTGGTGCTTGATGGCGCGGTAGCCCTCCTTCTCGCCGAGCTCGAACTCGTGCTCCTGGAGCGTGGAGTAGGCGCTCATGCCGCGGTCCTTGTAGCCCAGCGCGAGCTCGAAGATCCCGGCGTTCAGGGAGTGCCAGCCCGAGAGCGTGACGAACTGGACGGCGTAGCCCATCTCGCCGAGCTGCTCCTGGAAGCTCGCGATGGTCGAGTCGTCGAGGTACTTCTTCCAGTTGAACGACGGCGAGCAGTTGTACGCGAGCTTCTTGCCCGGGAACTTCTCGTGGATCGCCTGGGCGAACTCGCGCGCCTCGCCCAGGTCGGGCGTGGAGGTCTCGCACCAGACGAGGTCGGCCAGCGGCGCGTAGGCGAGCCCGCGCTGGATGGCGTACTCGAGGCCGCCCTTGATCCTGTAGAAGCCCTCGGCGGTGCGGGAGCCCTCGATGAAGGGGCGGTCGTAGGGGTCGACGTCGGAGGTGATGAGCTTGGCGGCGTGCGCGTCGGTGCGCGCGACGATGAGCGAGGAGACGCCCGAGACGTCGGCGCCCAGGCGAGCGGCGGCCAGCTTGTTCTTGAACTCCATGGTCGGCACGAGGACCTTGCCGCCCATGTGGCCGCACTTCTTGGCGCTCGAGAGCTGGTCCTCGAAGTGGACGGCGGCGGCGCCAGACTTGATCATGGCCTTCATCAGCTCGAAGGCGTTGAGGTTGCCGCCGAAGCCGGCCTCGGCGTCGGCCAGGATGGGCGCGAACCAGTGCCGGTCGGTGCGCCCCTCCATGTGCGCGATCTGGTCGGCGCGGGTGAGCGCGTTGTTGATGCGCTCGATGAGCTTGGGGACCGAGTCGACGGGGTAGAGCGACTGGTCGGGGTAGACCTGGCCGGCGGTGTTGGCGTCGCCGGCGGTCTGCCAACCCGAGACGTAGACCGCCTCGAGGCCGGCCTCGATCTCCTGGATCGCCTGGTTGCCCGTGACGGCGCTGAGCATGCGCAGGAAGGGGCGCTCGTGGATGAGCTCCCACATGCGCTCGGCGCCCACCTTCGCGAGCGTGTGCTCGATCTGGATGGAGCCGCGCAGGCGCACGACCTGATCGGCCGAGTACGGGCGCGTGATGCCCTCCCAGCGGGGGTCCTCGCTCCAGCTCTTCTCGATCTGCTTGGCTGCTTCGGTCTTGTCGGTCGTCATCTGAAGGTCTCCTCGGTGTGGTCGCGCCTGCGTTCACGCGGGCGCGTTGACGCCGTGAGGCGTCGTCATGTTGGGAGCGACTGGGTCAGGTCGTCCGGTGCGAAGGTGGTCCAGGACAGGTCAGTCGAGGTGCTCGTAGGCCACGAGCGTGAGGAAGTCGTCGAAGTCGTCGCCGGTCGAGACCTGGTCGAAGACCTCGCGGGCGAGCGTGAAGCGCCGTGAGGCGAAGCGCTCCTCGCCGACGTGGGCGCGCAGCTTGGCGAGCTCCTCGTCGACGACGGCGTCGTAGAGCGCGCGGTCGACGACGCGGCCGTCGTCGAGCTTCGATCCCTTGGAGAGCCACTGCCAGATCTGGGAGCGCGAGATCTCGGCGGTCGCGGCGTCCTCCATGAGGTTGTTGAGCGCCGCGGCGCCCTGCCCGGAGAGCCACGAGGCGATGTACTCGATGCCCACGGCGGCGTTCAGGCGCAGGCCCGCCTCGGTGATCGAGGCGCCCTCGATGGTGAAGTCCCGCAGGTCCTCGGCGGACACGGAGACGTCCTCGCGCGTCACCTCCTTCTGGTGCGGGCGGTCGCCGAGCACCTCGGTGAAGGCGGCGCGGGCGACGTCGACGAGCCCGGGGTGGGCGACCCAGGTGCCGTCGAAGCCGTCGCGCGACTCGCGGACCTTGTCGGCGCGGACCTTGGCGAAGGCGGCCTCGTTGATCTCGGGGTCGCGGCTCGGGATGAACGCGGCCATGCCGCCGATCGCGTGCGCGCCGCGCTTGTGGCACGTCTGCACCAGCAGGTCGGTGTAGGCGCGCATGAACGGGACGGTCATCGAGATCTGGGCGCGGTCGGGGAAGACGACGTCGCCGGCCGCGAACTTCTTGATCGCGCTGAAGATGTAGTCCCAGCGGCCGGCGTTGATGCCGGCGATGTGGTCCTTGAGCTCGAAGAGCAGCTCGTCGATCTCGTAGGAGAGCAGGATGTTCTCGAGCAGGACGGTGACCTTGACGCTCCCCTGGGGGACGCCGAGCTCACGCTGGGCCTGGACGAAGACGTCGTTCCAGAGCCGCCCCTCGAGGTGGCTCTCGAGCTTTGGCAGGTAGAAGTAGGGGCCGAGGCCGCGCTCGAGCAGCGCCGCGGCGTTGTGGAAGAAGTACATCCCGAAGTCGAAGAGCGACGCGGAGACGGGCTCGCCGTCCACGGTCTGTCTCTTATACACATCTGACGCTGCCGACGATCT
>CAJXPN010000885.1 GCA_913058025.1 uncultured Myxococcales bacterium
GCGCAGATCCGCGGCTCGGTCGCGCTCCAACGCGGCGACCTCGACGCCGCCCGGGAGCAATTCACCCGCGCCCACCAGTTCTCACCGTCCACGAACACCCTGCTGCTGCTCTCCGACCTCGCCTTCAAGACCGGCGACGCAGAAGGGGCACGCACGCTCATCGACGAGGCGATCGCGCTGACCTCCGAGCGCAAGCCTCTCCAGCGCGCAAGCACCCTGCTGCGCCGCGGCATCATCGAGCTCGAGACGAACAACCTCGACGCGGCGCTCGACTACTTCGAGAAGGCCAACGCCGCCTACACCGGCTGGTTCCTTATCGAGGAGCATATCGCCGAGGTCACCGCGCTCAAGGGTGACCTCGCGGGCGCGCGCTCGAAATACGAAGACATCATCCGACGCACCCAACGCGGCGAGTTCATGAGCGCGCTCGCCGACGTCCTCGAAGAGGATGGCGAGGCCGAACAGGCCAAGCAGTGGCGCGCGTTGGCGGCCAAGGCCTTCGAGCGCGACATGAAGATGTACCCCCAGGCGGCCTGGGGCCACGCGCTCGACTTCTTCCTCGAGCACGACACGCCCGAACGCGCCGTCGAGATCGCGCGCGCGAACGCCGACGCGCGACCCTGGTGCGAGGCCAAGCTCGGCCTCGCCGAAGCGCTCGTCCTGACCAAGGAGTTCGACGAAGCCAAGACGCTCGTCGACGGCTGCTTGAGCTCGGAGTGGGAGACCCCCGGACTGCGCGTGACCGCCGCGCGCGTCTACAAGGCGCTCGGAGACCTCGACACCGCGCGCGAGCACGCCGCGCGCGCCGAGGCGCTCGCCAAGGGGAGCGCCGAAGAGCTCGGGCTGGGCAAGTAACGCCCCGGCGGGGAGGCCACGCGAGGATGTCGCCATCAGGCGAACGCGCCCTCGGCCCACGCCACCGTGAAGTCGACGAACGCCCTCACCTTCGGCGGCACGTGACGCGTCGCCGCGTACACCAATGAGAGCGAGGTCTCGCCGCCGAACACGTCCGGCATCACCTGGACCAACGCCCCCGACTCCACGCCCGGCTTCGCCACGGTGTCCATCATCCTCCCCATGCCCATCCCCTCGAGCACCGCGTCCGCGAGCAACTGCTTCGAGTTCGTCACGAGCTTCGGGTGGGGCGCCAGGTACGTCCCGCCCTCGAGCAGCGGCCACTCCTCGCACTCCCCGCTCTCCAACCTCAGGAAGATCATGTCGTGCCCCGCGAGATCCTCGAGCGCACCCGGGGTGCCACGCGCGGCCAGGTACGCTGACGACGCGTACACGCACGAGCGCCCTGACGCGATCCTCCTCATCGTCAACGCCGCGTTCGCGCCCAGGCCCACCTGAATCCCCACGTCGATCCCACGCGCGATCATCTGGCTGACGTCCTCGGCGAACAGGATCTCGAGCTCGACCTGCGGGTACTTCGCGCCGAACCCGCGCACGATCGGCGTGATGAAGCGGCGGTGGTTCACGATCGGCACCGCCACCCTCAACCTGCCCCCCACCGACTCCTCCATCGTCCTCACGCGCGCCTCCACGTCGCGCATCATCGACCGGATCGCGCGCGCCCGCTCGGCGTACAGCTCACCGGCCTCGCTCAGCGACACGTCCCGCGTGTTCCGGTGCAACAGCTGCACGCCCAGCTCGTCCTCGAGCGTGGCCACGTGCCGCGCGACCGTCGACCGTGACATGCCCAGCCGGCGCGCCGCCCCCGCCATGCTCCCCTCGTCCACGACGTCCAAAAACAGAATCAATCCGCGAGGATCGTGCATGTTCAATTCCTGCAACACTGTGTCTTGACTTGAGCCCATCGCCTCGGGAGAGACGCTGTCTACACTTGGAAACGTAGACATCGAACGCCCCCCACCAACAGAGAGAACGCCATGAACGCCACGACCCGCCGCTCCAACCTCCTCGCCGCGCTCCTCACCTCCGCCGCGATGCTCGCCCCCTCCCTCGCCTTCGCCGACAGCATGTACGAGGAGCTCGAAGACATCCCCGACATCCTCTCCCTCTTCGAGTCCGACGCGGAGACCGAGACCGCCGAGGAGGAAGACTCATCCACGCAAGAGGGCTCCGATGATGGACACGCAGCGAACACGAAGAAGGCGTCCCCCGAAGAGGACGCCTCACGCTGACGCGGCGCACACCAGGCACGCCGTAGCCAGGGCGCTCACTCCAACACGATCGCGCCCTCGGCCTCGGTCGTGATCCCGGTGTCGCTGGTCGCCGTGCCGATCCACACCAGCTTCAACGTGCTCGCCGACGTCGACACCTCGTCCACCCTCACCCAGCCGTCGACCTGGTAGGTCCCGCGGTCGATCCCGTCGCCCGTGTAGAACGTCAGCTCGCTCCCGCTCACGCGCTTCTCCCCCACCTCATAGCCCCCGCTGAACGTGAGCGTGTACACCAGGCCGAGGTCGTCCTCCACGAACGGCTGCGCCTGCGTGTACCAGGACGCGAACCCCGCGTCGTACGACGCCTCGCGTTGGTTGCCCGCGTACGTCCCCGCCTCCGCGCCCGACTCCAGCTTCGCGTACACCACGCCATCGCCGCCCTGGGCGTCCGGGTACTCCGGATACACGCGCTCCGAGCCTCCGCTCGTGTTGTTCGTCGAGCCGCTGGTATTGTTCGTGGCGTTGTTCGTGGCGTTGTTCGCGTTGTTCGCGTTGTTCTCGTCCGGCTCGCACCCCGCGCACGCCGACGTCAAAGATATCGCGACCGCGCACACACACCACATCACTCGCTCGAGCTTCATTGATTCCTCCAGTTTTTGGTCCATGTGTCGACAGATTGACACATCGCCTGGCAAAAATCGACGACCTCTCAGGCACCGCACGACCCGCGCACGAGCTCCGCCAGGCCTCACCCAACCCAGCGACCTCACGGATCCATGACACCGACCAAACGAGACCTCGCGCTCGGCGCGTTCCGCGCGGCCGGGCTGGACCCGGC
>CAJXPN010000886.1 GCA_913058025.1 uncultured Myxococcales bacterium
CGCTAGCCGGTCCCCTCGCAGGGACCTCAGCTCCACTTGCGCCTGTTCTTGGTTTTGGGTTCGCGGGGGCGCTCCGGTCGGAGGGGCGCGGATGAGCGTGGGAGTTCCTGCCGAACCTGGGAGCCGCCAGGGACCTTGGGGGGCATGTTTCGGGAGCTGTAGGTAAATGGCCACGCCGAGCTCGAGGCCCGCAGAACGCCTCCTGGGTGCCTCCACGAGCCGATCGCCCCTCCACGGGCCTTCAAAAAACCACCCCTTGAGCCACCAACCAAAATCGGGCGGTGATGCAGCTGAGGTCCCTGCGAGGGGACCGGCTAGCGAGCGAGCGAGCGAGCGGCGCCTGGGGGACCGTGCGGCAACCCCACCCCCAGCCCTCTTCCAAACCGCGAACCCCAAGCCGAGAAACTGGCGCACGTGCTGCTCAGTTCCCCAGCAGTGGAGGACGCCAAGCGCGGCGGCCCACTCAGCGCGGCGTGACCTCGATCCTCCCCACCTCGACCATCCCCTGCACCAACTCGTAGAGCTCGCCCTCCATCGAGCGCACGTCGTCGCCGAACCGAGCGAGCAGCGCCTCGATGTCCTCGTCCTCGAACCACGGGATCGCCCCCTCCCCCCTCCTGGCCCACTCCAGCCTGCGCTCCAGGATCGCGCGCAGCCTCGGCGCGTCCACGCCGCCGACCTCCACGACCTCCACGCGCATCCCCGCCCGGCGGATCTGCGCGCCGTGGTCCCTGTGGGTCCCGATCGCCATCGCGCCGCACCCGCGAAACAGCCGCCTCAACGTCCACCACCCGAGCCTCTGCGTCTCGTCGATGAACCAGATCGGCGCGGGCGCCAGCCTGGGGCTCTCGCCCTCGGCCACGTAACGAAACGGCGCCTCGGGGAACCTCGCGTGCAGCGCCCTCATGTGCGTGGACTTCCCTCGGCCGCACTCACCGATGAACTGCACGACCCAGCCGCCCTCGCGCAGCAGCTCCTCGTACGCGCCGACGTCGAGCACGGCGAGCCGCGCGCGCTCGCCCACGCCCGGCTCTCCGAACGGGTTGCGCATCAGGTTCAGACCCTCGAAGGCCAACACCTCGGCTCCTCTCGTACATTGGATTGGAGTGATCCTTGCCTTGTCTGCGTTGTCCCACGCGTCGATAGTTGTGACAACCTGGCCGTGAACCCGCCCCACGAGCACCCGCAATGAACGACCTCCAGCTCAAGGACCTCGTCGAGCGCCTGATCCGCATCGGCGCCGCGCTCTCCAGCGAGCGCGACCTCGCCACGCTCCTCGAGCTCATCGTCTCCGAGTCACGCGACTTCACCCTCTCCGACGGCGGCACGCTCTTCCTCGTCGACGAGGACGCGCGCGCGCTCCGCTGGGCCATCGTCCAGAACGAGACGATGGGCGTCGCCATCGGCGGCCCGGGAGGCCAACCGCCAGACCCCTCGACCTTCCACCCCATCAGCCTCGACGCCCACGCGCACGCCGCCGGGAACGTCGCCGCCTACGTCGCCTCCTCCGGCCAGCCCGTCCACATCGAGGACGTCTACTCCGAGACCGACAACTGGGACTTCACCGGCCCCCGCGACTTCGACAGCCGCACCGGCTACCGCACCCGCTCCATGCTCGTCGTCCCCCTGAAGCACTTCGAGGGCGGCGTCGTCGGCGTCCTCCAGCTCATCAACGCCCGCGACGCCGACGGCGAGACGATCTCGTTCTCGCCGCTCTTCCAGGAGCTCACCAACTCGCTCGCGAGCCAGGCCGCCGTCGCCGTCAAGAACGCCCAGCTCTTCGAGGAGCTCGAGGCCCAGTTCGAGGCCTTCATCCGCACCATCGCCGCGGCCATCGACGAGAAGTCCGCCTACACCGCAGGCCACGTCCGCCGCGTGGTCGACGTCTCCATGCGCATCGCGCGCGCCATCAACTCCGACTCGACCGGGCACTTCTCCGACACCCACTTCGACGACAACCAGCTCAAGGCGCTGCGCATCGCCTCCTGGATGCACGACATCGGCAAGATCGCCACCCCAGAGTACGTCGTCGACAAGGCCACCAAGCTCGAGACCATCTACGACCGCATCGAGACCGTGCGCACCCGCTACCAGATCTTCAAACGCGACGCCGAGCTCGACCTCCTTCGCGCCGCCCACGCCGACCCCTCCCGCCGCGCCCAGGCCGAGGCCGCCTACCAGCACACCCTCGACGAGCTCGACGACGAGCTCTCCTTCATCGAGACCTGCAACCTCGGCGGAGAGTACATGGCCGACGGCCGCGTCGACCGCCTCGAGGAGATCGCCCAGCAGACCTACGAGGTCGACGGCGTCCTCCACCCCCGCCTCACCGAGGACGAGGTCTACAACCTCTCCATCCGCAAGGGCACCCTGACCGGCGAGGAGATCCAGGTCATCCGCAACCACGCCGCCATCTCCTACAAGATGCTCTCCGAGCTCCCCTTCAGCCGTCACCTCGCCGACGTCCCAGAGATCGCCGCCGGCCACCACGAGAAGCTCAACGGCAAGGGCTACCCCCGCGGCCTCACCGCCGAGGACCTCTCCACCGAGGCCCGCATCCTCGCCGTCGCCGACATCTTCGAGGCCCTCACCGCCGCCGACCGCCCCTACAAGCGCCCCACCCCGCTCTCACGCGTCCACCGCATCCTCACCGCCATGGTCGACGACGGCGAGCTCGACCCCGACATCGTCGCCTTCGCCATGTCCTCGGGCGTCTTCGACTCCTACGCCGACGAAGAGGTCTCCCGCGCCCAGCACGACCTCGTCTTCCGCGAACTCCCCGGCGCGATCAGCTGAGCGCCCGAAGGCGCCGCGTGGGCGCTCTTGGTGGGCGTGGTGGATATGGCTGGCGGTTGGAGGAGGCAGGCTGCTGCTCTCCCCGCCGGCGCCCTTCGGCCCTGGCGTTCCCCGCTGGGGAACCTGTCTCTTATACACATCTCCGAGCCCACGAGACAGGCAG
>CAJXPN010000887.1 GCA_913058025.1 uncultured Myxococcales bacterium
ACATGCGCGCCGGCGGCCGCCTCTTCAACGCCCGCAGCGAGTCCGCCCACGCCTCGGCCGCCTTCGCCCAGTCGATCCGCCAGCGCCGCTGCCTCGTCCTCGCCACCGGCTTCTACGAGTGGGAGCGCGTGGGCAAGCGGTCCTTCCCGTTCCTGGTCTCCGACCCGGAGTCCGAGCTGCTCACGCTCGCGGCCATCTACGACCAGTGGGCCTCTCCCGACGGCGAGCTCGTCGAGTCCGTCGCGGTGCTGACGTGCGCGGCCAACGACGCGCTCTCCGACCTCCACGCCAGGATGCCCGTGCTGCTCTCGGGCGAGGCGCGCCGCGCGTGGCTCGACCCCGCGACCTCGCTCGAGGACGCGCGCGCGGTCATGGCCACGTGGCCCTCCGAGCGCACCGCGCTGCGCCGCGTCGACGTCCTCGTCAACGACGCCCGCGTCGACTCCCCCGACTGCCAGCGCGCCGCCGACCTCGACGCGCTCGAGCTCACGCGCCGCGCCGCGCTCCAGGGGCTCGAGGACCGCTCCACGCAGCTCGGCATGTTCGGCTGAAGTCGACTCCACGGATTCCCTCAAACCGCTGGCATCGCGGAAACATCTGCCCCACACTGAGCCCTCCCGTACTCGCCACGAGAGGCTCCCTTCATGCACCGCGCCCACGTACTCATCGCGCTCCTGACCTCCCTCACGCTCGCCGCGTGCGACGAGCCCACACCGACGCCCGACGCCGGCGCCGTGCCGGACGCGACCTCCGGGGACGCCTCGGCCGGGGACGTCGCGTCGGACGCAAAGGGCGCCGACGCGCCGGACCTCGAGGACATCGGCCCGCCGCGCGAGGACGACCGCGTCTACTCCTACGCCAACGGCTGCTACACGCTCTCGGCGACGCCGCCGATGGGCGGCGACGCGGTGCGCCTGGCCGCGAGCGCCGACGGCGCGAGCTTCGGGTTCGTCGCCGCGTCGGCCGCCGCCACGCCCTTGCGCATGCGCGCCTCGGACCTGGCGACCTACCTCCTCTACGACCCCGCGTCCCACTTCGTCGTCAGCCCCGAGGGCGACGCGCTCGAGCGCGCCGACAGCTTCCTCTCCGACGTCCTCACCGTCGACGACGCCTACCTGCCGGGCGCGCAGTGGATCGTCGAGGGCTCCCCGCGCGACGCCGACAGCTTCCAGCTCAAGCACCTCAAGACCGGCAAGTACCTGACGACCTCGGGCCTCTCGGCGCGCATCCAGGACGCCGCGCTGGTGACGTTCGAGCCCGGCGAGGGCTGCGCGGAGTTCCCCGAGCTCACGCTGGACGCCGAGGGCGACCCCTCACGCACGACCTGGGACGACGGCGACCTCTACGGCGCCGTCGACACCCACTCCCACCTGATGTCGAACCTGGGCTTCGGCGGCGGCGGCATCTTCCACGGCGCGACGTTCCACCCGTTCGGCGTCGAGCACGCGCTCGCCACGTGCGAGACGTACCACGGGGAGGAGGGCCGCAAGGACCTTATGGGCTACGGGTTCGACAACGGCGACTCGCTCGACCAGTCGTCGCTGCTCCAGAGCCTGGTCGACGGGCAGACCCCCGAGCCCAACCACGCCACCGACGGCTGGCCGACCTTCACCGACTGGCCCAACGCCCCCGGCAGCTCGACCCACCAGACCCAGTACTACCGCTGGCTCCAGCGCGCCCACCTCGGCGGCTTGCGCCTGGTCGTCCAGCACGCCACGAGCAACAAGGTCATCTGCGACCTGATCAAGGGCTCCGAGACCCAACGCACCCGCTACGGCTGCGAGGACATGGTCGCCGTGGACCGGATCATCGACGAGACCAAGAAGCTCGAGCGCTACGTCGACGCCCAGCACGGCGGCCCCGGGAAGGGTTGGCTGCGCGTCGTCTACTCGCCGGCCGAGGCGCGCGAGGTCATCGCGAAGGGCAAGATGGCCGTGGTGCTCGGCATCGAGGTCTCACACCTCTTCGATTGCTACCTCGTCCCGCTCGACGGCTCCGCGAAGTGCACCGAGGCCGACGTCGTCGCCAAGCTCGACGAGTACTGGGGCAAGGGAGTGCGCGTCCTCTTCCCCGTCCACAAGTACGACAACGCCTTCACCGCCGGCGACGGCTCCCGCGACCTCATCGAGATCGGCAACTTCGCCCAGTCGGGCCACTGGTCGAACTTCACCGACGACTGCCCCGACATCCCCACGACCTTCGACAAGGGCAATGTCGGCGTCGCCGGCCTCAACGAGCCCCGCGACGTCTACGACTCCGCCCCGCCCGCCAACCTCGCCGGCTTCCCCAACGACCCGGTCCGCACGCTCTTCCGCTACGCCAGCCGCCTCACCGGCGGCTCGCTCGAGGGAGACTACTGCCAGAACGCCGGCATGACCCCTCTCGGTGAGTTCCTGATGGCGGAGATGATGCGACGGGGCATCGTCATCGAGGTCGACCACTTCCCGCGCCGCTCCTACGTGCGCGCCTTCGAGCTCCTCGAGGCCAACGACTACCCGGCCGCCGGCACGCACGGGAACACCAACCGCGGCGCGATCTACGACCTCGGCGGCGTCTCCAAGGTCAGCCTGCGCCGCTGCGCCGACGCCAGCGACCCCGGCGGGCGCATGAGCTCCGTGCGCAACGACCTCGCCGAGATCGCCGCCGCTGGCGGCTACCCCGCCGTCGGCTTCGGCTTCGACCTCAACGGCTTCGCCGGCGGCCTCGGGCCCCGCTTCAGCGACGAGGACCCCTGCGGCTCACCCCAGGAGAACCCCGTCGCCTACCCCTTCGACTCGCGCGACGGTGGCGTCACGTTCACCCAGCCTCGCCTGGGCGAGCGCGTCGTCGACTACAACGCCGAGGGCTTCGTCCACATCGGCATGTTCCCCGAGATGCTCGAGGACGCCGCCCACGACGGCGCCACCGACCTGTCTCTTATACACATCTGACGCTGCCGACGATCTACTCTGTGTAGAT
>CAJXPN010000888.1 GCA_913058025.1 uncultured Myxococcales bacterium
GTGGGCTCGGAGATGTGTATAAGAGACAGTTCTTGCGCAGCATCTTGTTGATGACGCGGCTGAGGCCGCCGGGGATGCGCTCGGTGGACGAGAGCTGGATGTCGGGGCCCATGGCGATCTCGGTGAAGATCTTGAAGGGGCTCATGCCCTGGTAGGGGGAGGCGCCGGTGAGCATCTCGTAGGCGACCATGCCCAGGGAGTAGAGGTCGGAGCGGCCGGTGAGTTCGAGGTCGGACTTGAGGTGCTCGGGGGACATGTAGAGGGGGGTCCCGAGCATGGCGTTGTCGTTGGTGAGCGTGTTGAGGGCCTCGTCGTCGTAGAGGTTCTTGCCGATGCCGAAGTCCATGACCTTGATCTGATCGGGGACGCCGATGTGTTCGAAGATCATGATGTTGGCGGGTTTGATGTCCCGGTGGAGGATGCCGTAGTGGTGGGCCTCGGCGATGCCCTTGAGGGACTGCTCGAGGATCTTGGCGACGCGGAGCGAGTGGAGCGCGTGGGTGGCCTCCTCGAGCATCTCCTGAATGGTCTGGCCCTCGATGTACTCGAAGGCGAGGAAGACGAGGTCTTCGAGCTCGCCGTAGTCGAACAGGGTGATGGTGTGCTGACCCTTGAGCTTGGAGACGAGCTTTGCCTCGCGCTCGAAGCGCGCCTTGAGCTTGTCGGAGTACTCGCCGTCGACGGGGCGCAGGAACTTGAGCGCGACCTCGCGGTCGAGGTCGGTGTCGGTGGCGAAGTAGACGCGACCGAAGGCGCCGTGCCCGAGCTCACGGCCCAGGCGGTAGCGCCCGAGCTGGCGCCCATTGAAGGCGTTCTCTCTGTCGAGGTCGGCGAGCAGCGACATGACTCTCCTGGGCTCCACGTGTCGGTACGAAGTGTGGGCCGGCGCGATCGGGCGCCAGTGACCGTGGGGGTTTTCGGCCAGGGGTGACGTGTCGTTGCGTCCTGACGCGAAAAAAGTCTCCTCCGGGAGACTTTTTCGAGCCCGCCGCCTCGACATGGCGTTCGGTGGGTTCTCGCGTGGAGTGGCCGAGGCGTTGCCAAGAAAAGAGAGAGGCCGGCTCCAGATGGAGTCGGCCTCTCTCGATCGGTCGTGTTCAGCGAAGGTTCACTTCACGAACTCCCAATCGAAGACGTTGACGTTGAGCTGGGGGCTGGCGTTGCCAGAGAGCTCGCCGGGGAAGGTGCTCACGGGGCCGACGAACGTGACGCACGAGCCCACGTCCACGAAGGGCGCGGTGGTGCGGTACGTGAGGGTCTCCTGCGAGCCCTCGGGGCCGTGCGAGAGGATGTAGCAGAACGCGTCGCTGCCGCTGATCGAGCCGCAGCCAGCGTCGGCCTGAGACGAGGCGTCGGAGCTCTGGTAGCCGGTGATGAGGCCGCCGATGCGGACGATCGTGTTCACGTCGCCGAGCGAGAGCGCGGTGCCCGTGGCGTCGTTGACGAAGATGTCGATGTCCTCGCTGACGACCTCGACGTCGGAGATGCCGGCGATCTGGGGTGCCTCACCGCCGAACGCGGCGACCTTGGTGACCTTGAAGTTGAGCTTCTGGCCGACCTTGAGCTTGAGCGGGTTGCCCGCGAGGTCGTTCTCGGGGACGTCGCCGGGGAACAGGTAGAGGGCGCGCTGGTTGTCCTGGATGGTCGAGCCGTTGCCCGTGGAGAAGCGCATGGAGGTGATGACGGCGCCGGTCACCTGGAGCTCGGAGCCGGCCTCGAGCGTGAGCTCGTCCTCACGGACGTCGGCGGTGTCCTCGCTGTCCTCGACGATCGTGCCGTCGTCGACCTTGGCCGAGATGAAGTCGAAGATGGCCTGGAGGCCGGCGTCGGCCTCGTAGGTGGAGGCGGTCGCGTCGTTGGTGAACACGCCGCCGAGGTGCTCCTCGTCGCCACCGATCTGGCCGACGTAGTCGGTGTTGACCTCGCAGGCCTCCGGGGCGGCGACGCACGTCTCGGCCTCGCAGATGGGCGTGTCTCCAGAGCACTCCGCGTCGGAGGTACACTCGGGGGTGTCGTCGGCGACGCACGACCCGGCCTCACAGATGGGCGTGGACCCGGAGCACTGCGCGTCCGACGTGCAGTCCTCGGTCTCTTCGGCGATGCACATCCCCGCGCTGTTGCAGACGGGCGTGGACCCGGAGCACTGCGCGTCCGACGTGCAGCCCTCTTCGTTGTTGGTGTCGTTGTTGTTGTTGCCGTCACCGCCAGGGGGCTCGGGGACGCAGGCCGAGGCGAGCGAGAGGGCGAGGAGTGCGACGAGCGTGTTCTGGAGCTTCATGCGGGACACCTGAGGAGAGGGTGTGGATGTGGAACGCATTGTATTCGTGAGGGTTGTGAGGTGGTCCGTGGTCCACTTCGGCCCTCTTGATGGCAGAAGCGATAACACGGAGGGCGGCGTGGTTCAACGAACTCGATGAAATCGTCGCCTCGACGCAACGTTCGGGTGTCCTGGCCGATGACCTCGAGCGGTGTGTGTGGGGTGGATTCGGACGAGGAGGGCGGCGTGAGACCAGCGATGAGCGTGTTGAGGAGGCGAGCGAGGGAGATGAGGTCGAGGCCGACGGTGGCCGAGCGGGTCCTTTGGTCGAGGCTGCGGGGGCTCCCGTTTCGTGTGAGGCGGCAGCATGTGTTCTATCCGTACATCGTCGACTTCTATGCGAAGGAGAAGGCGCTGTGCGTGGAGGTCGACGGCCCGTGTCACGAAGCACGGCTCGAGGCGGATGTCAGCAGGGACGGGTTCTTGGATGCGAGGTACGGGGTGCGCGTGTTGAGGTTCACGAACGATGATGTGCTGCGAGCGTTGGACGAGGTCGTCGCGTGTGTGGAGCGGTCGTGTCGTTGACGTGAGGGAGTGCACGACCTTTGGCGGGGGACTCTGCTGGCCTCGACGTGGGGTGGTGCACGACCTGGAGCGGGGGATTCCCCCCGCGCTGCTGGCCTCGCGGCCATCGCGCTGC
>CAJXPN010000889.1 GCA_913058025.1 uncultured Myxococcales bacterium
AGCGTCGACGCGGCCCTCTCCAACCTGCGAACCGGCGCGCGCTCCAGGCGCGACACCGCCCTCTCCAGACCCGACTTCCTCGCCTCGACCCGGCGAGACGCGCCCCGCTCGAGCCTCGCCGTCGCCCTCTCCAACCTCGCGCGCCTCGGCTCGAGCGCGCGCTCGAGCGCGCGCGGCTCGAGCCCCTTCTGCGCGAACTCGAGCCGCTGGAGTTCGAGCGCCAGCCGCGCGGTCGTCGCGCGCGGCAACGCGCTCGACACCGACTCGAACCGCTGGCGCTTGCGCTCGAGCCGCTCGCTCGCCGACGTCGCGATCGACCAGGAGGTCCCGTCGAGCCTGCGCGACTCGCGCTCCACCGCCCGCGACATCACGCGCGCGGCGCGCTCGACCTGCGCGCCCAGCCTCCCCCTGGCCGCCTCCACGATCTCCTCGGCCCTCGTGAGCACCTTCGACTCGATCTCGCGCTGGCGTTGCGCGTACTCACGCACCCGCGTCACGAAGTACTGCGCCGCGGCCGTCGGGGTCTTCTCCGAGTGGGCCACCGCGTCCAGGAGGCACAGATCCCGCTGGTGCCCCACCCCCACGATCAGCTTCACCGGGTGCGCGCACACCGCGTCTCCGATCCGGTCCGTGTCGAAGTACGCCAGGTCGGAGCGGGAGCCCCCGCCGCGCACGATCGCCACCGCGTCGTACTGGGACGACGCCCTCTCGAAGTACGCCAGCGCCGCGAGCACGCTCGGCTCCGTGTTCACGCCCTGCATCGACGCGTCGTGGACCGTCACGTCGAAGCCATAGCCCGAGCGACGCAGCTCATCGAGGAAGTCCTCGTAGGCGTCCGAGCCGATCCTCGTGATCAGGCCTATCCTCAGCGGCGCCTCGGGCCAGCGCAGCCCGCGGTTGTCGTCGAGCACTCCCTCGGCCTGGAGGCGCCTGATGATCGCCTCTCTGCGCTGGTGGATCGTGCCGGTGGTGTGCGCGAGGTCGATCTCCGAGACCGCGAGCTGGTAGCGCCCCTGCCCGGTGTACAGATCCGCGCGCACCTTCACGCGCACGATCAGCCCATCGCGCAGCCGCACCTGACCACCATCCTCGCTCAGCGCCTTCTCGATGCGCTCTCGGTCCGCCGCCCACATCACCGCCGGCGCCCGCGCCACGGGGTCCTCGCCCGCGAACGAGCGGTGCACCAGCTCGAAGAACGCGTGCCCGCCCTTCCTGTTGCCGCGGTCGAAGCTGTTGACCTCGGCGGCCAGCCAGACCTCGTCGCGGAACTCGCGCCGGATCGCAGCCCTCGCCCGATCGTTGAGGCGGTCGAGCGTCCACGTATTGCTCGGCAGCAGCCCCAGATCGATCAGCGGCCGGCGCTCTCGCCGCGCACGCTCGGTCAGCGCCCCGGGATCGATCGCGTTCTCACCGCACCACGCCTCGAACGCGTCGCCGACCTCGAACTCGAGTGGCCCGAGCCTGCTCAAGACCTCCTCGGCGTGCGCCACGGGCACCGACCAGTCCTTCGACGCGCGATCGAAGACTCGCCCCGGCAGCGCGCGCACCGCGTCCACCAGCGACCGATCGTACGGGAACGCGATCTTGATCCGATCCCCCTTCTCATTGAGCTCGAGCCGACGCACCCAACGACCTCCTCAGCGCAAGCGCTCGATCAACAACCAACCACACCCGAACGCCACGACCCCGCCGAGCACGCTCCCCGTCAGGTACAGAGCCGCGAGCGCCCTCTCACCCTGCTGCCACAACCCCACCGCGTCCGCCTCGAACGTCGAGAACGTCGTGAACGCCCCCAGGAACCCCGAGAAGACCAACGCGCGGACCTCGGGCGAACCCCAGTCCAGGTGCGCGATCGCGGCCTTACCGGCGCCCATGAGGAAGCAACCGATGAGGTTCGCCGCGACCGTCCCGAGCTCCACGCGCGTCACCCTCGACGCCACGAGCTCACCCACGCCCACGCGCCCCAGCGCTCCCAGCGCGCCGCCCAACGCGATCAACGCGACCTTCGTCAGCGGTCCCACGTCACCCCCCTGACCTGCTGCTCCACGCACACGGAGCCCTGATCGCCCACGCACAGCGGAGCCTCCGTGCACAGCACGCACTCCTGGTTCGCGCCGCAGCTCTGCCCGCCGCCGCACGGCGTCACGCACTGGTAGTCGTAGCAGATCTGGCCGCCCTCACGGCACGGCGAGGACTGATCACACTCGGCCGTCTCGACGCAGGCGAGTGCGGCGAACGATGATGTCAGGCATGACAGGAGGAAGAGCGCGCGCAAGGCGCGCGTTGTCCTCGTGCCCGCGCTCTGCGCGCGCCCTACCTCGAGCCCATGAGGCCTCATCATGTTGCGCGCTCCGTTCATTCTACTCGCCAACCTCATCGGGCTCCTGCGCCACATGCTCTCTCGCGCGCGGTACGCGCTGCGGCGCGCGGCGCGCCGTGACAAGCGGGTCTACGTGACCGTCGACCTCGAGCCGAGCTACGCGCTCGGCTCATCGACGAAGGGCCTGGCGCGCTTCGCCTCGAGACCACCGAGCTTCTTGCAACTGCGCGAGGACTTCAAGCGCCTCGGCGCCGACCCCGGCGTCGCGGGGGTGATACTCCGCGCGCCAACGCTCTCGATGGGTCTGGCGAGCTCGGGCGATCTCGGCGCGCTCATCGACGGGCTCCGCGCCGCGAACACGCACGTGGTCGTCCACGCCGAGATGGCCACCACCGCCGGCCTCCACGCGCTCTCGCGCGCCGACGACGTCGTCCTCACGCCCGCCGGTCGCTTCTACTCCTTCGGGCTGCGGTTCGACCAGCTCTTCGCCAAGGACCTCCTGGAGCGCGTGGGCGTCAAGGCGCAGTTCATCCACATCGGCCCCTTCAAGACCGCCACGCACAGGTTCCACAAGCAGCGCCCCACCGCCTGTCTCTTATACACATCTCCGAGCCCACGAGACAGGCAGAAATCTCG
>CAJXPN010000890.1 GCA_913058025.1 uncultured Myxococcales bacterium
ACGAGATTTCTGCCTGTCTCGTGGGCTCGGAGATGTGTATAAGAGACAGGCCACACACACTCGCGTCTTCATCACGTCTTCATCCTTTCCGTCTCATCCATGACGACGCGAGCGCGTCGACCCGGTCGGGCCACGCGCACTCGCCGCAGCTCCTCACCGTACGTGACGCGAGGATAGCAAACCGGGAGGACTCAGAGCAAAGTTCACTGCACGACGCACCTGCGCACGCCCTCCGGGTCGGCCGAGGAGCACGCCCCGGAGCAACACTCCACGTTCGCGGTGCACGAGACGCCGCCCAGGCGACACTCCGCCTCGCACACGCCGTCGGCGCCGCAGCGGTTGAAGCAGCAGTCCGCGTCTGCCTCGCACGCCTGGCCCGGGTCACGGCAGCAGCCCCAGAACGCCTGGGGCGGGCAAGGGTCGGCGCAGCCCTTCAGGATCGTGAGCGCGTCGGGCAGCCGCTCGCGATCACGCAGCGCCTGGCAATACGCGTCGGTCAGGCCGATCTGCTCGCGCTCCTCGTCGTAGCTGTAGGCGCCACGCGGGACGAGCTCGTCGTCGATCTTGAGCCAGACCTTCGACGCCGACTCGGGCGGCGGGTCGGCCACGTACGTGCACTTGACGACCTCGGCGGTGATCGTGCGGATCACGTCCACGAGCTCCTCCGAGTTCGCCGCGAGGAAGTACCTGTCGCCGCCCTGCCCCTGGCTCGCGTCCGTGCCGCCCGCCTCGGCCAGGCGGTTCAGGATGTTCGACGACGCCTGCAGGTTGTACCCGACGACGTAGGTCGAGACGTCCTCGGACTGGAGCCTCGCGGCGCCCTCGATCGCGTCCGCGATGCTCCCGCACACCGTCGGGAACCCATCCGTGATCAGGACGACGACCTTCACCCGGCGGTCGTCCTGTGGGTCGAGCGTGTCGCTCGTGAGGTCGAGCCGCTGGATCTGATCGAGCACCGCCGCCGTGGGCGTCAGGCCGTCGGCGTACACGGTCTGGTAGGACGCCTGGATCTTGGGCGCGCGGTGCGATCCCATCGGCAGGAACGTCTTGAGCGTATCACCGCACGTGTTGCCGATCGGGAACGCGCCGAACGAGGTCCTGATCTCGCCCGAGAGCTGCTCGGCGATCTCGGAGAGCCCGTCGATCGCCTGCGTGAGCGGCTGCCCCCTCATCGACCCCGACGTGTCCAACGCGAAGTAGATGTTGGGCACGCCGAGCTTGAACACCGTCCGCTCGTCCTCGCAGATCGCGCCCGCGGGGCCGTCGGAGCACGCGTCGCCGAACCCGGACTCGACCGAATCCGTCTGGTCCGGGTTCGGCGTGCCAGGGCAGTTGTCGCATACGTCCCCGACTCCGTCGGCGTCACCGTCGGCCTGGTCGAAGTTGGTCTCGTAGGGGCAGTTGTCCTCCCTGTCAACGTGAGAGTCCTTGTCCGTGTCGACCCATATGTTCTCGTCGATGAACCCTCGGTTGGCGTGGATGTAGCCCTGGCCGGGCTCGACGGGGCCCGCGTCGGCCGCGGCGTCCGCGGCGTCCGCGGCCCCGAGGTCGGGCGCCGCCGTCGCGTCCGCGCCGCAGCCTCCATCGCGCTCACAGCCCGCGCCGGCGTCCTCGCGCTCGGTGAGCGTGTCCGGGCTACACCCGGACATGAGCGCCAGCGCGCCGAACATCATCAGCGTCGTGTGTCGTCTCATTGGGTCGCTCCTCACTGGATTCGACACGGGACCATCTGCCCGCATCCGTTGTCGATGAGCGTGCCCGCCGGGGTGTCACTGCCCGGGCAAATCTCATCGGGGGTACACACGCACTGGCTCGCCACGCACTGGTAGTTCGGCGCGCCCGGGAACTGCGCCGCGCACGTCCCGCACCCGAACTGACCCCCGCACGTGTCGTCGAAGCCGCCGCCGCACGCGCCAGGCTGGCACGCGTTCGCGGTCGACGGCTCACAACACGACCCGCCGAAGCACGTCTTCGTGGGGTCGCTCTGGCACAGCTGCGAGCAGTTCACCGCGTCGCCGCAGTTGTTCTGCCGCGAACCACAGTCCGACCCGCAGGTCTGCGCCGCGGGCTCGGCGCTCCCACACTGGAAGCTCCCGCCGCACCCGTCCGAGACCACCCCGCACGCGTTGTTGCACGCCTGCGCCTGGGTCTGCGGCGCGCAGCACGTCCCGTTGCCAAGGCACACCTCGGCCCCGGCGCAGGCGCCGCAGTCGATCATCTGCCCGCACGAGTTCGCCTTCTGGCCGCACATGCCCGAGCAGAACCCGGGCGTGGCCGCCGTCTCGCAGTCCTGGCAGCGCCTGTTGCCACCGCAGAACTCATCGGCCGCGCATGTGTCGCCGCACTGCACGAGCACGCCGCAGTTGTCTCGCACCTCGCCGCAGCGCCCGTTGCACGTCTGAGCCTGCGTCCTGGGCGAACAGCACGTGCCGTTGGTCCGGCAGATGGCCCCCCCTCCGAGGCAGAGCTGATCGCAGTCGACGGGGTCGCCGCAGTTGTCGTTGCGTGTCCCGCAGCGGTTGCCGCAGGTCGTCGCGGCGGGCTGCGCGGCGCCGCAGTCGATCATCTCGCCGCACGAGTTTGCGACCATGCCGCAGACGTTGGCGCACAGGAGCGGGTCGCCGTCCTGCTCGCAGCCTTCGCAGGTCGTGCCCGCGCAGTACTCGCCCATCGGGCAGTTCATACCGCAGTCGATCGCCTGCCCGCAGTTGTTCGTCACCGTCCCGCAGCGCCCGTCGCATGTCTGCGCCTGGGTCTCGGGCGAGCAACACTCGCCGAGCGCGCAGACGCCGCCTCCGCCCAGGCACACCACGTCGCAATCGATCGGGTCGCCGCACGAGGGCGTGACGACGCCGCAGACAGGCGACCCGGAGCGGTCCGAGCACGCCTCGGTCAGCGTGGGCGGGTCGCAGCACGCGCCATCCTGGCAGACGCCGCCGCCGGGGCACATGCCG
>CAJXPN010000891.1 GCA_913058025.1 uncultured Myxococcales bacterium
GAGATTTCTGCCTGTCTCGTGGGCTCGGAGATGTGTATAAGAGACAGCCCTTCAGCGCGACGTGGACCTCGCTGAATCCGCCCCTCCGCGCGGCCTCCGCCGCGACGAGCACGAGCGCCGAGGGCGCCTTCGCGTCCACCTCGAGCACGACCGGCCCCGCCGAGCCGGCGAGCTTCGCGGTCAGCTTGAGCAACAGGTCGGGTGTGTCGGCGCCCAGCGAGCGGGCGCTCAGCGGCGCGCCCGCGGCCGGGTCCACGACGATGTGTCGAGGGGTCACGAGCACGCGCGCGGCGCCGCCGAGTGCGCTCGGGATCGCCCGCTCGGATGTGGGGAGCTCGAGCGCGTCGCGGGACGACTCGAGCTCGGTCTCGAGCGCGCGCTGGCGCGCGGCCTCGGTGTCGCAGGCCGTGAGGCCCGTGAGCGAGAGGAGCGCGGTGAGGATGACGACTGTTCGGAGCGTGTGGTGCAACGTCTGCCTCCAGGGGGCGTGCGGCGCGGTGAGTCCTCGGTTCAAACACAGCCGGCGAGGGGACGCAATCCGCGAACGCGGATTGCGCCCCCTCGTGCTCCAGTGATAGCCCACGGGTGAACCGATGAAGAACGCGGACGATGTGACTGGAGGCCGGGCAGCATGGCGAAGAAATCAGAACTGATGGTGTGGATCGATCTGGAGATGACCGGGCTCGAGCCCGACGAGTGCACGATCATCGAGATCGCCACGATCATCACCGACGGGGACCTCGAGGTCGTGGCGACCGGCCCGAACCTCGCGATCCATCAGCCCGACGAGGTCCTCGAGGCGATGGACGAGTGGAACACCACCCACCACACCGAGTCCGGGCTCGTCGCGCGCGTGCGCAGCTCCGAGGTCGACCTCGCCGAGGCGCAGCGTCGCACGCTCGACTTCGTCAAGATGTACGTGAAGGCCAAGAAGGCGCCGCTGTGTGGCAACACCATCGGACAGGACCGCCGCTTCCTGCGCGCGTACATGCCCGACCTCGAGGACTACCTCCACTACAGGAGCGTCGACGTCTCCTCGATCAAGGAGCTCGTGAAGCGGTGGTACCCGAAGTCGAAGCTGCCACCCAAGAAGAAGGCGGCGCACCTGGCGCTCGACGACATCATCGAGTCGATCGCCGAGCTCCGGTATTACCGCGAGCACATCTTCGTGAAGCCCTGAGGCCGAGGGGACGCGCGGGCGTCACTCCTCGATGAAGACCTCGCCGTCCTCGCCGTGCCCGTCCTCTTCGGCGGCGACGTCGGGGTCGACCTGCGTGGAGAACGGGTCGAGGATGGCGACGGCGACGGCGCCGACGAGCGCGAGCACGGCGATGATGGAGAGGATCGTCCCGATCGAGGTCGACTTCTGAGGCGCGGGCGCGCGGTGCGAAATGGCGGAGCCGGTCGGGCCTGAGCGGGGGACGTAGCTGGGCGAACTGGTCGCCGGCCGCGGGCCGGCCGCCGTGGGCATCTCGCCCAGAGATGTGTGCGCGGGCGCGGCCGTGGGCGTCTCGGGCTTGAAGGCGCCCCAGTCGAGCTCGATCTCGGGCTCGTCGTGCTGGCCGAGGACGAACGCGTCTCGGGCGGACTGGACGCTCTGCGAGGAGCTCGCGCGCGGCGGTTGGCCGTAGGGGGCGCTCCCAGGGACCACGCCCTGCTCGCCAGGCACGCGGCGCCTCACGATCCCGTTGTTCGGGAGGTCCCGGGCGGTCTGCCTCGGGTTAGACGATGCGGCGTCGGCGCGAGGTAGCGGGCGCCCGCTCATGAGCTCCTCGGCGCTCACGCCGCCCATCCCACCGAGCATCCCGTACTCGTCGTCCATGGCGTCGTCGGCCGTGCTCTCGAGCCAGTCGTCGAGCGCCGCGCGCAGCTCGTCGGCGTTCTGCCACCTCTCGCTCGGCTTCTTCGCGAGCGCGCGGTAGACGATCTCACAGAACTCGGGGTCGAGCGTGGAGGGCATCGGCGGCACAGGGTCCTTCTGGTGCGCGTGCATCGTGGCGTAGGCGTTGCCGCGCTCGAAGGGGGACGAGCCCGTGGCGCACTCGTAGAGGATCACGCCCATGCTGTAGATGTCGGCGCGCCAGTCGACCTTGGGCGTGCGCGCTTGCTCGGGCGCGAGGTACTGCGGCGTGCCGATGATCTGGTTGGGGTCGTTGGTCAGCGGGTCCTGCTTGTCGTCCTTCTTCCAGCGCGAGATGCCGAAGTCGAGGATCTTGACCAGGTCGTTGCCCGTGGCCGGGTCGCGCACGATGAAGATGTTCTCGGGCTTGATGTCCCGGTGGACCACGCCCGCGCGGTGGATCGTGTAGAGGCCGCGCAGGATCTGGACGCCCAGCTCGGCGAGCTCGCGCAGCGGGATGACCTTGCGCGCGCGCATCCGCTCGAAGAGCTCCTCGCCCTCGAGCAGCTCCATCGCCATGAAGCACCTGCCGCCCCGGTCCACGCCGTACTCGTAGATGCGCACGACGTGCCGCGAGTGGATCGCCTTGCAGAGCTCGGCCTCGCGCTCGAGCTGGGCCATCGTCGCGGCCTTGTCCGTGGCGGTCGGCTTGACGACCTTGAGCGCGACGGGCTGGCGCCTCGAACCGTCCTCCGAGATGCGCTCGGCCGCGTAGATCTCACCCATGCCGCCCGCGGCGATGAACCCCAGGATGCGGTACGGTCCGAACGTGTCGCCCTTGTAGAGCACGCGGTCGAGGACGTCGGCGCTGAGCTGGAACGCGTCCGTCAGGTCCTGCGCGCTCGACGCCTCCAGGAAGCTCGTCTTGGCCCGCTCGCGATCGAGCCCGAGCGCCGCCGGGGGCAACTCGATGAGCTTACTTGTGCCTCCGAAGTCCAACGTCTGGCCGCTCCCTGATGCTCGATGTGTCGCGTGCGTATGGGTCGCCTTGAGTGTACCCTCGCGCCTGTCTCTTATACACATCTGACGCTGCCGACGATCTACTCTGTGTAGA
>CAJXPN010000892.1 GCA_913058025.1 uncultured Myxococcales bacterium
CTCTTCAAGAGGTCGCTCGCCCGCGCTCTCTTCGTTCTGGGGTGGGTCAGCGCGTCCGGAGTGACCGTGCGCGGTAGTCGGGCGCCTCGACGGAGAGGAACTCGGTCATCTCGAAGAGGCGGGAGAAGATGCGGTCGCCGATGCGCTCGGCGAGCGTCTCCTTGAGCGCCTTGCTCATGTGCGAGGAGGACGAGTCGGAGCCGTAGATGTCGGGCGGGTCGAGCGGGTAGTTCGATGTGAAGAGCGTGGTCTTGCCCTGGTTGTAGCGCTTCGAGATGAGCTCATCGAGGACGGAGAGCTGCCACTCGTTGTTGACGCCCTTTCCGAGCTCGTCGATGGCGAGGACGGGGATGGAGACGAGCGGCGCGATGACGCTGGTGTCGCCGCGGCCGCGGTCGAACTGCTCGCGCAGCGAGCTCAGCAGGTGCGTGAACTCGATGAACCTCGCTCCGATCCCCTTCTCGAGCGTCAGGTAGCGGATGAAGGCGCACAGCAGGTGGGTCTTCCCGCAGCCCGGGATGCCGTAGAGCATGAACCCCTGATCTCCGGGGGTGAAGCTCGTGGCGGTACGGAAGATGCGGGTCTTGAGCTCCATGAGGTTGCCGACGTTGCGGTTGCCGTCGGAGTCCCTGGTGATGAACCCCTCCAGAGTCGCCTCGTGGTAGCGGGCGGGGAGGCGGGCGTCGTTGAAGCGCTTGATGCGTGCCTTGACCGGTCCGCAGCGCTCGCACGGCACGGCGTAGCGGTAGCCGCGCTCGTCGCGCATGAAGCGGAACTCGGTGCCGTGGCACGAGGGGCACGCGTCGCCGTCGGTGCACGTGGGGCACGCGACGGCGTGGGCGTTCAGCTTATGAGCGGAGACGAGTGCGCGCGTCTCGTGGCAGACGTCGCAGCGGTCGGAGTTGTTCGTGCTCATGAAGGCCTCGTCGCGGGGGCGACGCGCTCGGGGCGAGCGCGGCCAGACAGTCTAACGCAACGAGCGCTGGACGCACACACGAACGCGGGCGGACCCCTCGAAAGGGGCCCGCCCGCGTGTGCTCGTGTGCTGTCTCGTGGAGGCTGTCAGCGGCTCACGGGCAGGCGGTCTTGGTCGCCGAGCCGAGGTCGGTGATGTCACCCTGACCGGCCGAGACGTAGTTCGCGGCGAGGAACGCGGTGAAGTCGCCGACCCCGTCGAAGGGGGTGTCGTTGCAGCGCGTGTAGGTGATGTCCTTGGCGAAGTCGTCGGCGCTGCCCGCGGTCCCGAAGGCGTCGAGGACGGTGTCGCCGCCAGGGCTCGCGGGATCGTAGCCGCCGTCGCCGTCGTCGAGCAGCAAGGCGTAGCTGTCGTTGCCGTTGTGGTTGATGGTGCCGGACTCCTTGTCACACAGGGCCTTGATGCCGGCAGCGGAGCTGCCGTTGCACAGGACGACGACGTCGCCCGTTGCGAGCATGTCGCCGGCGTTGCCGAGCGAGACGTAGGTGCAGGTGGCGTTGTCGTTGGTGAAGCGGCACAGCCCGGCCGCGCCCATGTCCACGGCCGCGGAGCCGCAGTTGCGGACCTCGATGACCTTGTCGTTCGAGGCGCCCTCGACGTACTGCGAGATGGAGAGGCACTCGTCCGGGAGCGTGCTCACGTCGACGGTGCTCGAGGGGGCGCCGGCCTGTCCGGTCGCGCCCACCTGCACGGTGACCTGGCCCATGGAGGCGCCGGTCACGGGGATCATGACCTCGAGCGCGCCGGTCATCGCGGTGACCGTGGCGGGGGCGGTCGCGGCGGCGCCGGTGACCGTGACCTCGAGGACGAAGCCCGCGGGGGCGGGCGCGTTGAGCGTGGCGACGAGGTTGGTCGTCGCGCCGACCGACGCGTTGGCGCTCGAGGGGCTGAGCGCGGAGACCGCGCGGGTCGGGATCGTGTCGTTGTAGACCGAGACCGAGGTCGTCGCCGTGTCGGCGCCGAGCGTGGCGGTGATCGTCTGGGCGGTCTCGCCGGCGGTGACGCCGGTGACGTCGAAGGCGACGCTGCCCTGGCCCTGGGGCACGGTGACGGAGGCGGGGCCGGAGATGGCCGCGCTCGAGTACGCGAGCGTGATCTCTCTGTCCGTGAGCGCGAAGCCCGTGAGGTTCACGGTCACGCTCTGGGTGGTGCCCTCCTCGACGGTGACCTGGGGCATCGCGAACGCGTCGAGGGAGGCCGGGCCGGTGATGAGGTCGTTGGGGGCGCCGGGCTCGATGCGGTTCTCACCGAAGCGGAACGAGAGGCCGCCGACGATGGCCTGGTAGGTGTCGCCGACCTGGACGCCCTCGATGGGCGTGAGGGCGTTGTCGACGAAGAGGCCGCCGGTGAGCTCGAACTCGCCGTTGTCGGCGAGGTTGTCGATGCTCGAGACGGTCACGTCGTCGACGCGCACGAGGACGCCCTCGAGGGCGACGCCGCGCGAGCCGCCGTTGAGCAGGTTCGCCACGGTCTCGGTCACGGGCGCGGGGCGATCGCCCGAGCTCGTGACGTCGATGGTGGCGATGTCCTGGAGCTGGACCTGGTCGGAGAAGGTCGAGACCTTGGCGACGATGTCGATGACGTCGCCGGCGGCGGGGAGGTTCTCGTTGCCGCGGCCGAAGACGAAGACGCCTGAGAAGTCGACGCTGGTGAAGTCGGGGGAGGTGGCGGGGACCTGGAGGAAGATTCCGTCTGAGCCGGAGGCCGAGACGACGACGCCCGAGAGCTTGACGGTCTGGCCGACGGCGATGCGGTCCTGCTTGATGTCGTAGATGGTGATGTCGCAGGTGCCGTCGGAGTTGTCGTCGATGGGGCAGCCGTCGCAGAGGTCGCCGATGCCGTCGCCGTCGCCGTCGGCCTGGTCGGCGTTGGAGATGCCGGGGCAGTTGTCGGCGTCGTTGGCGAGGCCGTCGCCGTCACGGTCGTTCGGGGCTGTCTCTTATACACATCTGACGCTGCCGACGA
>CAJXPN010000893.1 GCA_913058025.1 uncultured Myxococcales bacterium
GGCGACGGCGAGCAGGCGGACGCGGCGGGCGCCGCGGTGGGCGTCGAGCTGCTTCTTGGACGGCTTGAGGAGGTAGGCCTCGTAGCCCTGAGAGCGCGAGAGCGCGCTGGCGAAGGGCTTGAGGATCGACGTGGGGTCCGTGGAGGAGACGGTGGATGCCTCGCCGTCGGTGGCCTTGGCGAGGCGCTCCAGCGAGCGCGAGTAGCGGCGACCGTCGAAGCGCAGCAGGTAGAACTTGAAGAGGTCGTCGGCGTGGGAGTTCACGCCGCCGAGCCATGAGTCGGGGTCGACCTCGTCTGTGCACTCGCCGTCGGTCAGGAAGAAGACGACCTGCGCGACCTGGGGGCGCCGGGCGCGGTTGAGCTGCTCGCGTACGGAGTCGAGCGCGGAGTCGCAGGGGGTGCGCTGGCCATCGTAGGCCGCGAGCTTGGCGTCCAGTGAGAGCGCGCGGTCGAGGTCGGCGCGGTTGCGCGTGAGGGGCGCGATGGGCGCGGGCGCCTCGCCGTCGCGCGGGCCGTTCAGGCGCACGACGGTGGCCTCGTCGCGATCGTCGAGCATGCTCAGGAGCGAGCGCACGGCGAAGACGCTGAGGCGGTCGGGGTCGGCGGCGTCGCCGCCGCTGGTCCGCTTGGACATCGAGCCCGAGTCGTCGATGACGAAGACATACTGAGCGGTACGCGCCTGGGCCGAGGAGACCTCGCCTTGCGCCATCGCAGGTGCGGTGAGCCCGACGAGACACATCCACCAGCACCAGATCAGCGCCGTCGCGCGCGCACCCTGCCCTGCCCTCACGTCGGCCTCCGCACTCAAGGTTTGAACCGGTCGACTCTGGCGCGCCACGGGACGACGTGTCAAGCACCCACGAGGATGACGAAATGGCCGCAGAAAAGACATGAAACCCATAAAAACCAAACAGATGAACCCCCACGACCGCACCTACCAACGGCTCCGTTCGTGTAGACCTTCGAGATGAAGCATCCATTGAACGATATCGCGGGTCCTTCCTTCTTCCCGCCGCGCCATGCGGCGGCGCCACACCATGTCCGAGCGCTCGCCGGGTAAGGGCTCCGGGGTTTCATTACTTCACAGCCGAGGCGGCGTGAGGTATTCCGAAGTTCGGGAGCGCGTTGGCGCGCACCGACCCCAAGGAGATCTGATGAGAACTCGACTCGAGAACCCCTCCGTGCGTCTGAGCGCGTTGATCCTGATGGCGATGGCGACGACGCTCATGGCGTGTAGCGACGAGCCGGACGAGTCGTGGGCCAAGGAGAAGTACGCGTCGCGAGAGGCCATGGTCGATGGCGTCGAGGAGGCGCTGACCAGGGAGTTCGAGACGTTCTCACCCGTCGCCTTCATGAAGCTCCCCACGGAGGGGCGCGACGCGCTACAGGAGGCGCAGCAGAAGCGCAGCGAAGCGTTCGACGTGAGCGCCGTGGAGATCCTGAAGAAAGAGGGAGACATCATCGGGTGGGACCTGATGTACAGCTTCCCCGAGATCGAGAAGCCCGAGATCCCGTACGGGTTCGAGGACGCGTCCTCGCACAAGCCGTCGTTCAAGTCGGGCACGGTGCGCACGAAGCGCCGAGACGTGACGGTCTCCGAGGATCGCATGCTCGCGTGGGGGCTCTACCAGGTGCCCGGAGAGGAGACCAAGCAGCAACTCGGCTTCAGCGTGCCCAACTACGTCAAGGGATTCGAGGTCGCGTTCGACATCAAGAAGGGAGACGCGGTGCTCAAGATCTCGCTGTTCGTGGTGCCGCGAAGCGACGCGGAGTGATCGCTCAGGCGGTCTGGACGTCCCAGACCAGACCGACCCGCTCGAGCGCCCAGACGCACGCGTAGCCCAGGTCGAGCTCCCACCACAGCCGGCCCATCCGGGCCGACCCCGGCGAGGCGTGGTGGTTGTTGTGCCACCCCTCGCCGAACGACACCGCCCCGAAGATGAGCGAGTTGTAGCCTTGCTCACACACCCCATCGATGTGGTGTGAGCGGTATCCCGTGGTGTGGACGTGGTAGTTCACGACCCAGTGCCCGAGGATGGAGACGGCGACGCGGGCGCACACGCCCCAGACGACCCATCCGAGCCCGCCGCCGGCGAAGAGCAGCGCCGCGAGCGGGAGCTGCTGCCAGCGCCACCAGCGCTCGAGCCAGCGGTAGAACGGGTCGCGGGCGAGCTCGGCGTCGTGGGCGATGGCGTGCTGGACGGCGGGGTCGTCGGGTGAGCCGCCGGAGTGCTCGCAGTGGACGTACCAGAGGTGGTCGACGAGGGGGCCGTGGTCGTAGCGGTAGTAGTCGGGGGCGTTGGGGCTCGACTGCCAGACGTCGCGCAGCGTGTGCATGCGCATCAGGCCCCTGGGCCCGCCCATGCCGGCGAGGACGCCCAGGTACACGAGCGCGCGCTCCAGCCCGCGAGAGGTCTTGTAGGAACGGTGGATGAGCCCGCGGTGCAGGCCCACGGAGTGGCCAAGACACAGGGTCACGCCCGAGACGACCGCGAAGACAGCGAGCGCGCCGGGGGAGGCGGTCTGGAGGCCGAGGGTGCTCCACACGAGGAGGTGCCCGGCGAGCCAGAGCGTCTTGTGTGGGTTCCAGCGCGGGCCGCCGGGGTCCTCGTTGATGTCGTTGGGGGTCATGCCGTGCTCCTTCGTGCGGGTGTCGCGGGTCTGAGGTGCAACGGCCGGACCAGGCGCGCGGGCGCATGAAACCGTGGATTCGACGCCCCAGAATGCCACAGTCGCCAAGAAAATATGCGGAGGTGTCCACCTGGTGGACACCTCCGCATGTTGGACTCGCGATGGAGTGAAGGGTCAGAGCTCGGGCGGGAGCCCCCATAATGAGGGTGGTGGAAGGGCGGCTGCCCTCCCCGCCGCCGGGCCTGCGGCCCTTGGCGTTCCCCGCTGGGGAACTGGGTAACGTGCAGGGATCGTGGTTGGTGGTT
>CAJXPN010000894.1 GCA_913058025.1 uncultured Myxococcales bacterium
GGCCGTTCGCTCCCGCTCACTCCGCGGTCCCCTCGCAGGGACCTCAGCTTCACTTTAGGCCGTTCTTGGCTTGGGGTTCGCGTGGGCGCTCCGGTCGGCTGGACATAGATATGCGTTGGAGTTCCTGTCGAACCTGAGAGCCGCCAGGGGGCATGGGAGGCACGTTTTGGGGCGTGGACGTAAACAGCCACGCCGAGCCCGAGGCCCGCAGAACGCCTCCTGGGTGCCTTCACGTAGGGCTCCTGACCGGCCAGCAGTGCGATTGCCCTGCTCTCGGCAACCCGCGCCCTTTACACCGGCTCGCGCAGTAGAATACGCTCGCCACGTCAGCGCGCGACGCGCACCAACCCCTCCCAGTACGTGAGACCATCGATGGCAACTCCCCCAAACGGCGGCGCCTCTCTGCTCGTCGTGGGCATGATCGCAGCGCTCGCATTCGTCGTCGGCGCACTCGCCGGCTTCGGAGGCCTCCTCGGCTTCCTCAAGGCAGACTCCGGCAACGCCGACACCTTCGGCATCTCCACGGCCGCCGAGGCCGCCGAGTGCGAGCCCTGTAAGGAAGCCACCGCGACAGCATCAGGCGCACCCGGCGTCTATGGGCTCGTCTACCCCGTCGAGCAGTCACTCATCATCGAGGGCGACCTCGACCGTGAGGTGCTCCGACAGCACGTCGTCAAGAACCGGCTCACGCTCCAGAAGTGTTACCAGGAGCGCCTCGCGTCGAACCCGTCGCTCAAGGGCGAGATGCAGATCCAGTTCACGATCTCGGCGAACGGCTCCATCGCCGCCAAGGTCGCGCGCGTCGACACCACCGAGGATCAGGGGCTGAAGACCTGCGTGCTCGACATCATCGGTTCGTGGAACTTCAAGGAGAAGGTGACCAGGATGACCGTCGTCAAGGTCGACGTCATCTTCGCGCCGCTCGGCGGCACCCCCTGAGCACGGCTCGACGGAGAGTCCAGTCGACTTTCCTTCGCGTCGCGATGACTCGACCCCTTCTGGGACACCGCCCGCGGGGCTACATTCTGGCCATACACGAGCCGACCCGTTCCCGCAGCGCTCTCGCGCCGCGCACTACCCCTCTCGGGCCGACAGGAGCGACGCGATGAAGATCCTGCACACCTCCGACTGGCACCTCGGCGTCTCGGCCGACCAGTCGCCCCGACACGACGAACACGACCGCTTCCTCGACTGGCTCATCGAGCTCATCATCGAGCGCGACGTCGACGTCCTCCTCCACGGCGGCGACACCTTCCACTACGTCCAGCCCAGCGCCCGCTGCCTGTCGCAGTACTACAACTTTCTGTCGCGCTGCGCCCGCGAGACAAAGCTGCGCAAGATCGTCGTCACCGGCGGCAACCACGACTCCGCTTCACGCCTCGACGCCCCCTCCCCCATCCTCGACTCGCTGGGCGTCCACGTCGTGGGCACCATGAGCGGGAACAAGGACACCTGGCACCGCACCATCTGCCCCATCACCACGCCCGACGGACACGTCGAGTGCGTCGCCGTCGCCGTCCCCTACATCCACGAGTCCAAGCTCGGCGTCATCAGCACCGGCCGCACGCCCCGACAGATCCGGGACGCCGTCGTCGAGAAGTTCTCCGAGCTCTACCTCGAGCTCGCCGAGATGGCCCGTAAGCTCTACCCGGGCGTCCCCATCGTCGCCACGGGTCACCTGACCTGCTACCCGTCGGGCGTCGGGCACGTCGAAGGCGACTTCGCCACCCCGCTCCACATGTACAACCTCGGCTCGCTCCCCCCAGAGGTCTTCAGCCTGGGCTACAACTACGTCGGCCTCGGGCACATCCACCGGATGTTCGACATCCCAGGACCCAACGCCTGGTACCCCGGCTCACCCGTCCCCACCGACATCATCGAGGCCCGCACTCAGCGCTACGTCCTCATGGTCGACGTCGACCCCGAACGGCCCGAGCTGCAAGCCGCCGTCGAGAAGGTCGAGGTCCCCGAGTGGCGCTCGGTCTTCGAGCTCGAGGGCGGCCTCGACGAGATCGTCACGGGCCTCGGCGCGCTCGAGTGGAACGCCGAACTCCCCGCGTACGTCTACGTCGACCTACAGGTCGACCAGCCCCTCCACGCAGGAATGGACGCGCTCAACGAAGCGCTCGACACCTTCTCGGCCATCCAACGCCCCCGCATCATCGGCTACAAGGAGACGCTGACCTCGCACCACGACGCCATCAACCAGTCCGACCTCGCGCGCGTCAGGCTCGCCGAGCTCACGCCGTCCCAGGTCTTCGAGCGCCTCTACAAGGTCCGCCACGAGGCCGACCCCACCCCCGACATCATGGCGGCATTCGAGTCGCTCCTCTCTCACGACAACGTCACGCCTTGAAGTTTCACTCGATCCACATACAGAACCTGAACTCGCTCTACGGCGAGCACACCATCGACATGGACGCGCAGCTCGGCGGCGCCGACCTGTTCCTCATCCTCGGGCCGACCGGCGCCGGCAAGTCCACCGTCCTCGACGCGATCTGCCTCGCGCTCTTCGGTCAGACCCCGCGCCTGCCTCGCTCGAGCGGTCAGTCCGCGTCCAAGGCCGACCAGTACGCGCACAACGTCATGAGCTACGGCACCGGCGAGTGCCGCGCCGAGCTCGTCTTCAGCAAGCTCGTCACAGACGGCACGCGAGAGCGCTACCGCGCCACGTGGTTCTGCCGACGCGCACGCTCCAAGCCCGGCGGCAACGTCCAGACCCCCATGCGCGGCATCTTCCGCGTACACGACGACGGCACCGAGGAGGAGCTCGCCGACTCCGATCAGAAGAAGTACTACGAGGACCACTTCGACGCCGTCCTCCAGGGCATGACCGTCGAAGACTTCATGCGCTGCATCATGCTCGCGCAGGGCCAGTTCACTGCCTGTCTCTTATACACATCTGACGCTGCCGACGATCTACTCTGTGTAGAT
>CAJXPN010000895.1 GCA_913058025.1 uncultured Myxococcales bacterium
ACTCAGTTCCCCAGCGGGGAACGCCGAGCCCGAAGGGCGGCGGCGGGGAGGGCAGTCGCGTTGCCCTATCCGACCGTCAAAGACACGCCCAGTTCCCCAGCGGGGAACGCCAAGCCCGAAGCGCGGCGGCGGGAGAGCAGACGCGACTCTCCGCCCTCAACGCGCCCACTGCGCCCTGAGCGCGTCCGACAGAAACTTCGAGTTGGCGAGCGCGTGGGCGCCGCGGTCTCCCACGGGGTTGAGGTTGAGCTGGAGGACCTCGAGCTCGGAGAGGTGCTCCGAGCGCGCGAGCGCGCGGGCGCCGTCGTCGCCGATCTGGTTCCCGAAGAGCTCGAGCCGCCGGAGCCCGGCCAGGCCCCGGGCGCGGGCGAGCGCGGCAGCGCCCGCGTCGGTGATGCCGTTGTACGAGAGCGCGAGGCGAGTGAGGCCGAGCCGCTCGGAGACGCCAGCGACCGCGAACGCGCCCGCGTCGCCGAGCTGGTTGCCGAAGAGGTCGAGGTCGGAGAGCCTGGGCGGCGCGGCGCCGGAGTACCAGTGCTCGAGCCCGTCCGAGCCGATGCGGTTCGACGAGAGGTCGAGCCTGGCGAGGGAGCGCGCGAAGGTCGCGGACGCGAGCGACTCCGCGGCGCCGGTCCCCACGAGGTTGCCCTTGAGCCCGAGCGCGACGAGCCCACCGAGGCGCGACCCCCTCGACAGCGCGAGGACTCCCACGTCCGTGATCTGATCGTGCGCGATCTCGAGCGACTCGAGGCGCCGCAGCACGTCGGACTCGGCCAACGCGATGACACCCTCGTCCCCCAGCGCGTTCTTGAAGATGCGCAGGGAGCGGAGGCCAGACAGCGAGCTCGTGCCGGTGAAGAGCTCCGCGCCCGAGGGGCCGAGGTCATTGCCGAAGAGCTCGAGCTGCTCGATGTTGGAGAACCAGTAGCCGTCGACGAGCCGGCGCACGCGCTCGCCACCAAGCCAGATCCCTTCGATCTTGAGCGAGCGCGCGGCGAGCAGCTCGGGGACGTCCTCACCGTTGAGCGCGCGCTCGACCCAGCCCGTCGGCGGCGAGCAAAGGGACACTGGCCAACGGCGCAGCGCGCCGACGACGTACGGGATGACCTGCTCACGCAGCTCCTCCGCGGGCCACGCAGAGAGCTTGCGACACAGCCACCTCCAGCGCCGGGCGGTTGGCTGCGCCTGGAGCTCGGAGCGGAGCTCGCCGAAATCGGTCAAAGCCGCCTCGTCTTCCAGTCCGCCGAGGTGACATCGTGGGTGAAGAGCTGCTGGTCGAGGAACTCGAGCGACTCGGGGCTCAGAGGGTTGAAGTGCATGTGGAGGCGTCGGAGCGCGGGCATATGGTTCGACTCGATGAGCGCGCGCAGCCCGGCGTCTCCGATCTTGTTGCCGCCCAGGCGCAGGACCTCGACCGAGCGCATCGCCCCCGACTCGACCAGCGAAACGATGCCGTCGTTGCGGATCGAGTTGGACTCCAGGTTGACCTCGACGAGGTCCTCGAAGCGGGACGCGGCCGCGAGCGCGGCCAGCCCTTCGTCGAACAGGTCGCAGTTCTTGAGGTTGAGCTGGACGAGGTGTGAGACCTCGTCGATCTGGCCGACCGCCATCGCCCCCCACCGGCCGATGTGGTTGTCCGAGAGGTCGAGGCGGCGCAGTTGGCAGGCGAAGTCGGAGTCGGCGAGCATCTCCAGGCCCATGAGACCCACGCGGTTGTCCGAGAGTTCGAGGTGCTCGAGAGACTCGAACGAGTGGGCCAGCGAGACGATCCTGAGGCCGTCGTTGCCGAGCTTACATGCGTTGAGCTTGAGGATGCGCGCGGAGAGGAGCACGTCGGAGTCCGCGAGCAGCCGGATCACCTTCTCGGTGAGGACGGTGCGCGAGAGGTCGACGTGCGCGAGGTGCTCGAGCGTGGGCGAGTCGAGGAGGTCGGCGGCGTCCTGATGCTCGATGTGGGTGTCTCTGGCGAGCAGCGTCGAGATCGGCTCGCCCAGGAGGTCCGAGCGCAGGCGCGTGCACAACGGGTGGTCGATGACGCGGCCTTCGAGGTCGAGCGCGCGGACGAGCGACCAGTAGGGCCGAGAGACTCCGGCCAGGTGCGCGTCGAGCCAGCGCCGGGGCGACGCTCGGAGCGCGTCTGGCCAGCCGCGCAGGTGGCTGGCTGCGTAGGGGACGGCGACGGAGCCGAGCTGGTCGTCATCGAGAGAGCCCAGGAGCCTGCACAGGCGCACCCAGGTTCCATGGGAAGGCGCGCCGTGGAGCAGGCTCCTGAGCTCTCCGAAGTCGTCTTGCATGCTCGCTCACCAGGCGTCGTCTCGGGGTCGGGCGGACTCACCACATAAGGTAAGCGCTCCCTGCCCCGTGTGCCAGCCAGACACGCGAACGTGTGCGTGGACGGTCAGTCGTACTCGGTGAACTGGCCAGACTTGTAGCGCGTCCAGTAGTCCTCGAGCGCGACGCGCAGTTTGCCCGACAGCAGCACGACGCCCAAGATGTTCGGGAACGCCATCGACAGGATCATGATGTCGGAGAAGTCGGTGACGTTCTGCACGGAGGCGACGCACCCGAGCCAGACGAAGACGAGGAAGATGAACTTGTAGGTCATCGACTGGTCGGGCCCGAAGAGGAACGTCCAGCAGCGCTCGCCGTAGTACGACCACGAGATCATGGTCGAGTAGGCGAAGAGGAAGACCGCGCCCGAGAGGACGTACGGGAACCACGAGAAGGTCGCGCCGAAGGCAGCGGACGTGAGCTGGACGCCGTCGAGGCCGGCGGTGGCCGGGTCGGCGTAGACGCCCGAGATGACGATGACCATGCCGGTCATGAAGCAGACGACGATGGTGTCGATGAAGGGCTCGAGCAACGCGACGATGCCCTCGCGGACCGGCTCGTCGGTCTTGGCCGCCGAGTGGGCGATGGCGGCAGATCCGACGC
>CAJXPN010000896.1 GCA_913058025.1 uncultured Myxococcales bacterium
ACGAGATTTCTGCCTGTCTCGTGGGCTCGGAGATGTGTATAAGAGACAGAGGTGGAGCCGGGGGGAGACGAGGAGGTGATCGAGAGGCTGGAGGCCGAGCTCGGGGCCCTGGTGGAGGTCGGCTCGAGGTCGATCGGGGCGGCGCTGTCGTGGTCGGACCTGGACCTGATGTGTCCATGCGAGGACCCGGAGCGGGAGCTCAAGCACGCGGCGAAGCGGCTGAAGAGGGCGGGGTGGATCGACGTGGTGCGGGTGGTCGAGGGCGCGCACCCGGCGGTGAGGTTGCTCCACGAGGGGAGGCGCGTGGACGTGGCGTTCGCGGCGCGCGGCCCGGCGGACGCGGCGTCGGTGGCGGCGGCGCTCGAGCGCGGCCCGGCGACCCACGGCGCGCTGAGCGCGTGGCGTGAGGCGACCCGTTACATGAAGCAGTGGGCGCGCGCGCGCGGCCTGTACGGTGGCGCGTTCGGCCTGTGGGGTGGCGCGGCGTGGGCGACGGTGTGTGCGCACGGGGTGGCGTCGGTGGCGCGTGAGGGGCACCGCGTGGCGGGGTCGGAGGTGGTGAGGGCGTTGTTCGAGGAGCTCTCGGAGAGGGCGTGGCCGGAGCCGATCTCGCTGACGGGCGCGCCCGCGCCTCGGGCGAGCGGGCCGATGCCGGTGCTCAACCCGGCGGACCCTTCGGAGGATCTGGCGCGCGGTATGACGCGCGCGTGCGCGCAGGCGCTCCAGCTCGAGCTGATGGTGGCGCAGGAGCGCCTGAGGGAGGGCGCGTCGTTCTCGGAGCTGCTGGCGCCGGCGCGCCCTGAGGGCTCGATGGCGCGGGTGCGGTTGGGGTGCGCGCCGGGTGACGAGCTCGGGCTGGCGCGGCTCGAGGGGTGGTTCCTGGGGAGGTTGGCGCACCTGCTCCACCACCTCGACGAATACGGCCCGAGGCCGCACACGACGCCGGAGCGTGAGGAGGGCGCGCTGATCTACGCGTTCGAGATCCACCCGAGGTCGCGCGCGCGCCGTGCGGCGCAGCGGCTCGAGGAGCTGCTGGAGGGCGTGGAGGAGGAGGGCGCGACGGTCGAGGTCGAGGTCTTCGGCTGAGTCGATTCGGGCGATATGGGGCGGAACTTTTAGATCGCGCGGCGTGTCACGTGCGTGTCATCAGTGTGTGACACCGCGCGAACACGAACGAATCCACGGAGCCCCCATGACACGCGTCACGACCTCGCTGCTCGTCCTGAGCCTGCTCGCGATGAGCTGCTCCCAGTCCAAGAACACCGAGACCGCCCCGATCCTAAATGAGAATCGGTTCGTCGAGATAATGCTGGACGATTCCGAGGAGGAGCCCATGGCCGAAGGGGAGATGGCCGAGGCGCCCAAGATTGAGAGCGTGGACGAGAGGGTGATGGACCCCGAAGCCAAGATGAAGAAGTCGGCGGAGGGGAAGAAGGACTCGAGCGGGAAGGGCGGGAAGGACGAGAAGACCAAGAAGGAGACGTGGAAGAGGTCGAGGACGGAGGCGAACACGTCGACGATCATGGTCGGAGACAACGAGAAGCTGCCCATCCGAGGCGCCCAGATCTTCGCCAAGACGGACGGCTTCCGTGCGCGCGTGCTGGTGGACTTCTACTTCGTGAACGACAGGGACCGTCAGCTCGAGGGGACGTTCAAGGCGAGGCTGCCGGACGGCGCGACGCCGTACATGATCGCGTTCGGCGGGTCGAAGGTGGACCTGACGGACGGGATGGACGCGGCAGCGCTGGAGGCGGCCGGGGCGTACGTGAAGCCGGGCGACGTGAAGGGGCAGGCGTTCGACCCGGCGGGGGTGATGGCGACGCGCCAGGCGTCCTGGATCGACCCGCGCGAGGGCAGGATGGTCCCGCGCGTGGCGGCGAGGCGGGCGTTCGACCAGCGCGTGGCGCAGCGCATCGACCCGGCGCTCATGGAGTGGTCGGGGCCGGGCGTGTTCACGGCGCGGCTGTTCCCGCTCGAGCCGAACAAGGTCCACAAGGTGGTGCTGGGGTACGAGGTGGATCTGGAGCGCGTGGGGGACGACCTCCAGCTCGACATCCCGTTGCCCGACGGCATCCCCGCGGTGGCGGTCGACCTGGAGATCGCGGCGTCGAAGGGGCTGAAGCTGACGCCGACGCCGGGGAGCTCGACGGACGACGGCGGCAGGCGCTACGCGTCGTGGCGCGCGCCCAAGGGCGGGCTCATCAGGGCGCGCTTCGGCGCGGCGGGCGCGGTGACGCTGACGGACGGGGACATGTTCGCGTCGCGCGTGACGCCCAAGCTCCCGGCGGTGGAGGCCAAGGGTGGCTCGGGCTCGGCGGTGTTCATGGTGGACACGTCGATGTCGTCGAACCCGGACGCGTACAACATCTACCTGGCGTTGCTCGAGCGCACGCTCACGGCGAACCGGGATCAGATCGAGCGCTTCGGCGTGCTGTTCTTCGACGTGGACGCGCGCTGGTGGCGTGAGGAGCTCGTGGAGAACACGCCGGAGCGGGTCGCGCAGGTGATGGCGTTCGCGAAGACGCAGTCGCTCGAGGGCGCGACGGACCTGGGCGCGGCGTTGCGCGCGGTGTCGGGGCGCGCGTTCGATGTGGGCGCGAGCTCGGACGTGTTCCTGCTCAGCGACGGGGCGGCGACGTGGGGCGAGTCGGACCCGTGGATCATGAGCGCGCTGGCGCGCTCGGAGGCCGTCGGAGCGCTGTTCGCGTACCGCACGGGCCTGAGCGGCGCGGACAACGCGACGCTGTCGCACCTGGCGCGCGAGATGGGCGGCGCGGTGTTCTCGGTCACGGGCGAGGACCAGCTCGACGCGGCCGCGCGGGCGCATCGAGACAGGCCCTGGAGGCTCATCCAGGTGAAGTCGGACGCGCTGAGCGATCTGATGCTGTCTCTTATACACATCTCCGAGCCCACGAGACAGGCAGAAATCTCG
>CAJXPN010000897.1 GCA_913058025.1 uncultured Myxococcales bacterium
CACGCGAAGCGATCGCGCGACAGCCGCATGGCCGAGCCCTGGAGCTCGAGGAGCGCGTCGAGCGTGTCGCGGACGTCGTCGGTGGCGGACAGGCTGATCCCCTCCTGGACCATGACGACGTACTGCGCGAAGTAGCGCATGAGCTGGCTGTCTCCCACGCGCTCCCCGGAGTCCAGGCGTAGGCCGGCGATGAGGAGCTCCCTGGCGCGCGAGTGCGCCGCGCGTGCCTCGTCCATTCGACCCAGCCGCCAGAGCGTGAGCGCGTGGGTGCGGTGCGCGCGCGCGCGGTCGAGCAGGCGCCTCGGGTGGTCCGCGTCGAGCGCCGCGGCGACCGCGCGCGCGAGGTCGCGCGCCTTGGTTGTCTCGCCCTTGGCCGCGAGCGCCCTCGCCCTGAGCTCGTCGAGCCGCAGCGTCATGATGAACGCGTCGGCGCGCGCCATCTTCGCGTACGTCTTGGCGATGTCGAACGAGCCGAGCGCGTTGTCGAGGCTGTCCGCGAGGACGAAGAACTCTCCGAACTGGATCATCACGCGCGCGTGGTACCAGTGCCCCTCGCCGTAGGTCTCCAGGATGAGCTCCCGGGCCTTCGTCAGGGAGGCGTTGCTGCGTTGGATGATCGCTCTGTAGTCGGCGGGGATGGTCTGGTCGATGCCGTCACCCAGTCGCGCGATGCGCCGGAAGTCGATGGAGGCGCGGGTGAGCTCGAGGTCGATGCGTTGGCGGCGCGAAGGTGTGAAGTCGCTGCGCGCGAGGAGCTGTTCGATGTTGTGGAGGATGAAGGTCGGGTCGCTGGTGTCGTCGAGGGCGACCTGGGCGCGCGCCATGGCGAGCAGCGGGTCGAAGGCGAGCGGGCTCCACGAGTCGCCGTGGATGACGGCGGCGGAGAAGGCGCGCTCGGCGAGCGTGATGGCGCGCATCGGCTCGCCCATGTCGAGGTGCATGTTCGAGCGCGCCACGAGCGCCGGGATGAGCTCCCAGTGACGCGGCCCGTAGACGCGCTCTAGCCCTCGCGTGGCGCGCTCGGAGAGGGAGAGCGCGCGCTCGACCTCGCCAGACCAGAACAGCGCGCGGGCTTGCCCGAGCCGCGCGCGCGCCAGCTCGGGGTGGTCCTCCGGCAGCGCGCGCTCGAGTCGGCGCACCGTGCGCTCCAGGCCCTTCATCGCGATCGCGGGCAGCCCCGCGTCGAGGATGGCGAGGTCGGCCTCGACCAGGGCCATGAGGGTCTCCGGGTGCGCCTTCCCGAAGACCTCGCGGTAGGTGCCGGCGCGGCGCTTCGAGCGAGCGTTGAGCGAGACGGCGTCGCTGGCGCCCGTGAGGAGGACGTCGGCGCGCAGCAGGTCCCGGCGTTGGGAGGGTGAGAGCGGACGCGGCGGGCGCGTCGGGTCGCTCGGGTCGTCCCAGCCGAGGCGCGTCTGGAGGTGGAGCGCGGCCGAGGCGGCGCGGTCCTCTGGCAGGCCCAGCGCGAGCGCCGCGGCGCGCGCGTCCCCCGAACGCTCGGGGTTCGCGTCCAGGAGCGCGGCGCCGAGCGCGCCGTGCTGTGTGACGAAGCCGCACGCGTCCCCTGCGGGCCAGTCGCAGACCCGATCGCACGCGGCGAGGTCCTCGCCGCGCAGGTGTCCGCACTGGTAGTGGAGCCGTGAGGTGCGCACCTTGCCGACGAGGGTGCTCGCGAAGACGAGGGCGCGCGCTTCGGTCACGCCGGGGTGCTCGCCCGGATGCACGAAGAACTCGGGCGGCGCCGCCAGCGCGGAGGTCGAGATCAGCGAGAGGGTCATCGTCAGCGCGATGAGCCACGCGGGGTGTGTCCACATGGGGCTGGGCTCCTGAAGCGTTGGTGCCCACAGGTTAACGCGCCCCGATGCGTCAGAACAGCGTCTGTTGGGTGCTCTTGGGCGCCGGTCCTCTTACATGGCGCGCGAGGAACTCGGGCGCGGGCGTGGCCTCGGCGTCCAGGCAGAGCGTGTGGACGAGCGCGAGGCCGCGGCGAGTCGAAGGCGCCGCGAACCAGGGCGGCGTGGGCGTCCCGAGGGCCGCGCGCGCGGTGAGCGCGCCCTCGAACGCCTGGAGCGCTCGGTGCGCGAGGAGCTGTTCGCGCGATAGCTCGCCTGGAGCGTCGTGCTCCTCGAGCGCGCTCGCGCGGTCGAAGGGGTCGCGGACGAGGTCGAGCGCGAGCACGACCAGCTCGAGCAGCGCCGCGGCGACGTCGGAGCCCTCGGCGGCGCTCACGGGCGGGATCGCGTCGCTGAGCGCGCGGAGCAGGTGGGTGAGGTGCGCGGCGTCCTGACGGGCGAGGTGCCCGATGGAGTCGTGGACGGGCACATGCGAGAAGCGGCCGGTGGCGTGGAGGAGCGTGTCCCAGTCGGGCGTGAGGTCCTGGGCGATGGCGGCGAGCGTGGGGCGCAGCAGCGCGTCCGGGACGCGCGCGAGCAGGCGCGCGGACCAGGCGGAGAGGCGAGGCGTGTCGCCGGGCGGGGCCAGGCTGCCCGGGTCGCACAGATTGGCGAGCGCGCGCCCGGCGGGCGCGTCCCTGGCGGCCTCGACGGCGAGCCACTCCGGGCACGCGCGCGCCGAGAGGTCCCAGCGGGAGAGGTTCTCGCGGGCGTAGTCGCGCGCGACGCGGGCGTAGCCGTCCGGGTCGGCGTCGACCCACCGCGCGCACAGGTCGAGCGCGCCCTCGAAGGCGAGGGCGTCGCGCGCGTCGGGGTGGAGCGCGGCGCGCAGCGCGCCGAAGCGGTCGTGTGTCATGAGCTGCCTCCGCTCCATATCTTGCGCCACAGGGCCGAGACCTCGGCCTTCAGGTCCCCGCGGACGTCGGTGCGCACGCGGCGGACATCGACGACGCGGCCGCCGGCGTCGAAGGTGGCCACGGCGCCCCAGAGCGGGAGCTGTCTCTTATACACATCTCCGAGCCCACGAGACAGGCAGAAA
>CAJXPN010000898.1 GCA_913058025.1 uncultured Myxococcales bacterium
CTGTCTCGTGGGCTCGGAGATGTGTATAAGAGACAGGTTCAAGAAGGACGCCGCGCCCAAGTTCCTCGAGATGCTCTCCATCTCGCTCACGGCCCAGGAGGGCGGCGACGTCCTCACCGTCGCGTTCAACCTCACGGGAGACGCGTTCGGTCCCGCAGCGCCGGTGCCCGCGGCCCAGGGTCAGCTCCGGTTCGACGCCTCCCCGCTCGGCAACATGAGCAGCGAGGCCCGCATGATCGGCTCCCTCGGTTCGATACACATCCACGCCCTCCCTGGCGTGTCGGCGTCTTTCGCGCGGATCTCCATCTCGAAGCAGCCGCTCCCGAAGGTGTCCACCCCCGCGTACTTCTTCAACGCGGCCTCCAGCCCCGACCCCTGCGTCGACGTCGTCGCCAGAACCGCGCACGAGACGCTCGAGGCCATGGCGACCACGATCCCCAGCGCCCGCTTCGAGATCTTCGACATCTACAAGGGCGAGCTCGACGCGTGCTCCGAGAAGATCGAGTCCCCTTACTGGGACATCGCGCGCTCGCGCGCCGACACCTTCCCGCACTTCTTCTCGGACGACTACGACGCCGCGCTCGCTGCCTACACCAAGGCGTGCGCCGAGGTCGGCGACGAGGCTGCGTGCTCGGCCAAGGCTCACCTCGAGCGCGTCGGCCCGCCCGCACCTCCGATGGAGGTCCCCGACGAGGTCATGCCCGCCCCCGACTTCTGAACCCCTCCTCATCCAGAACAACGACCGTTGGAGCACACCATATGATCCGTTCGACCCCCGCGCTCGTCGCGCTCGCGTCCCTTCTCTTCGTCACCGGCTGCGACAAGAAAGCGCCTGACGCGCCGGCCGCCGGGGCCACGAACACCGCCACCAACGGAGCCTCGAAGGCCGCGCCGGCAGCCGCCAAGGCCCAGGACCCCGTCGCGCTCCCAGCCCTCGAGGTCGACGACGCCGTCAAGGCGCTGCTCACCGACGGGAACCCCGGCGTCGTCATGCGCGTGCGCTTGGGGGCCTGGGCCGAGCTCGCGCCCGCGCTCAGCGGGGTGGCCGCGCGCGTCGACAACCCGATGCTCACCACCGGGGCCTCCAGGCTCGCCGAGGGCGGGCCGATCGCCGTCTTCGAGGCCATCGTGCCCCCCGACGCCCTACCCGCGCGCCCGGACCTCGGCTCGGTCGACACCTCTCGCCCGCTCTGGCTCTCCCTCCGGATGAAGGGATCGGGCCAGAGCTGGGGGCTCTTCCGCCTCGGCGTCAGCGTCGTCTCGCTCTACGAGCCGCTGATCGGCTGGGAGATCACCGCGCTCGTCCCCTCGAAGGACCCGGGCGCGCTCGGTCGAGAGCTCCAGCAGTTCGGCCTCAGGACCACCGCGGTCGGCTCGCACCTGCGCGCGACCTACCTCTCCCCCGCCGACCTCCTGCGCGGAGAGGACCTCCCCAAGCTCACGCCCGTCGAGCCCGCGCCGTGGCGCGTGACCCCGGCGCTCGCGCGCTTCCTCTCCGAGGACGCCCCCGTCTCCGCGTTCGTGCGCGCCGAGGACCTGCGCGTCCTCACCGCCCTCGATGGCCTCTCCGACGCCGTCCGCGCCCTGCGCTACGCGACCCCGGAGAACCGCATGCAGATGCTCGCGAGGGGCTTCTCGACGGCCATGTACGCCTTCCTCAACGCGCCGCTCTCGATCTCCGAGTTCGAGGACCACGCGCTCCTGCTCGGCGGCGACCTCAAGGCCGAGGGCGCCTTCGTCGACGTCGTCTCCACCCGCACCGCCTTTGGGCGCGGCGTCCAGACCGCCGCGGCGCGCGCGGCCTCGCTCCCCACGTTCTCCGAGGCCGCGCTCCCCGCCGCCAAGGCCCTCGTCGACGTCTCCTACAGCTACGACATCGCCGCCGTCGCGCCCCTCTACGCCCCGTTCTTCGAGGCGACCCGCGGCCCCAGGACGGACCTCTCCAAGAACCATATGCGTGACCTCGCCGGGCGCATGCGCTCCGGCGGCCTCTTCAACTACCTCACGCTCCTTGCCAACTCCCCCCTCCAGCTCCCCGCGCTGCTCTCACAGCGCCCGCCCAGCGACCTCCTGGGTGACGTGCGGCCGACCGCCGCGCGCCTGCGCGTCCTCGAGGCGCCAGCGGGTGACAGGCCAGGCGTCGCCGCGCTCGCGATCGCCTTCAGCGGTGACCACGAGAAGCTCGAGGCGCTCCTCCCGATGCTCCGCGAGCAGCTTCCTCCTGCGTTGCGTGAGGCGCTCGTCACCGAGATCACCCCCTCCGCAGGCGGCGGTGTCCTCCGCGCGAGCGTCGGCGTGAAGGCGGCCTTTGGCCCCGACGCCCCCCTGGACCCCGGCGCCATGCGCGTCGGGGTCGGCCTCGAGCACCTCTCCGCCGCCAACCGCGACGTCAAGATCATCTCCGGCCTCGGCGACGCCGCCCTGACCATGGCCCACGATCCGGCCACCTCGTTCATCCGCCTCGGGGTCTCCAAGACCCCGCTCGCCCCCCTCGACGCCACCGCCTACACCTTCGACCCAGCCGCCCCCGCGGACGTCTGCGTCGACGTCGTCTCCCAGGAGATCGTCGACGCCTTCGACTCGATGGCCCGCCTCGCCCCCGATCAGCGCAGCACGGCCCTGGACCCTGTCCTCGTCGTCGCCGACGCCTGCGCCAAGAAGGTCCCCTCACCTCACTGGGCGCTGCTCCCCCACAGGTTGTCGGTCTGGCTCGACGTCGTCTCCTCGTCCGACGACGCGGCGAAGTCCGCCGAGAAGGCGTGCGCCGCGGGCGACGACGCCGGCTGCAACGCGAAGGGCTACTTCGACATGATCGGCGAGACCGCCGCCCCGCGCTGAGTGTACGGGTGGGGAGCGGGCTGGGGATGGAATTCCAGCACGGTCCCCCAGCGGCCGTTCGCTCCCGCTCACTCCGCGGTCCCCTCGCAG
>CAJXPN010000899.1 GCA_913058025.1 uncultured Myxococcales bacterium
GGGGCGTGGCGGCGCGATCTGGCGTGGCGCACGCGAGCGCGAGCGTCGAGGTCATCGCGAGGGCGGCTGCGCGGAGAGTCGTCACGTAGCGCTCCTTGGTCGAGCCATGAGGGAAGGTCTCGTTCGTTGAGACAACAGCCCCGCATGGTCTGTTCCTTCGACTCGCACATGATACCTTGATCGCATGCAGACAGGCGATGCCGCGAGGCGAACAGAGTTCAAGGAGCCTTGAACTCCCTGCATGCGTGCGCAAGCTCTGGGTGAAAGACGACACGAGCACGATCAACGCGACGACGAGAGGAGGTGCACATGAGCCGAGACAGACCAAGAGTGGTGATCCTCGGGGGCGGCTTCGCGGGCCTCGCGGCGGCGAACAAGCTCTCCAGAGCCGACGCCGACGTGGTGCTCATCGACAAGAAGAACCACCACCTCTTCCAGCCGCTGCTCTATCAGGTGGCGACGGCGGGGCTGAACCCGGCCGACATCGCCTCGCCCATCCGCGGGCTGCTCTCGAGGCAGAAGAACGCGCGGGTGATGATGGGCTCGGTGGTCTCGATCAACCGCGCGCACCGCCGCGTCGAGCTGGAGACGGGGAACGTCGAGTACGACTACCTCGTGGTCGCCACGGGGATGGTGAACAACTACTTCGGCCACGACGACTGGGAGGAGCACGCGCCAGGGCTCAAGACGCTCGAGGAGGCGACGGGGCTGCGACGCAAGATGCTGCTCGCGTTCGAGGCCGCCGAGTTCGAGGAGGACCCCGACGAGGTCAAGGCGCTGCTCACGTTCGTGGTCGTCGGCGGCGGCCCGACGGGCGTGGAGATGGCGGGCGCGCTCGCTGAGATCGGCAAGGAGGTGCTGCGCTCGGACTTCAAGAACATCAACCCCGAGAAGGTCCGCGTCATCCTCATCGAAGGCCAGGACAAGCTGCTCGGGGCGATGACCGAGGAGTCGAGCGAGAGCGCGCTCGAGCAGATCACGCACCCGTCGCGCAACGTCGAGGTGAGGCTGAACACGTTCGTCTCCGAGATCAGCGCGCGCGGCGTCGAGGCAGGCGGAGAGTTCATCCTGTCGCGACACGTCATCTGGGCCGCGGGGCTCAAGGCGTCGCCGCTGACGGCGACGCTGAACACCGAGCTCGACCGCGCCGGGCGCGCGATCGTCACGCCGAGGCTCCACCTCCCCGAGGACGAGCGCGTGTACGTGGTCGGTGACCTCGCCCACTTCGACCATGACCACAACGGGCTGCTCCCCGGCCTCGCGCCGACGGCGATGCAGCAGGGCGCCCACGCCGCCGTGAACATCAAGGCCCAGCTCAAGGGCCGCGCGCTCAAGCCGTTCAAGTTCTTCGACAAGGGCACGATGGCCACCATCGGACGCAAGGCGGCGGTCGCGGAGGCTGGACCACTCCAGCTCTCCGGCTTCATCGCCTGGCTCGCCTGGCTCTTCATCCACCTGATGTTCCTGGTCGGCTTCCGCAACAGGATCGCCGTGCTCACGAACTGGGTCTACTCGTACGTGGCGATGCGGCGGTCGGCCCGACTCATCGTCGCGCCCGAGCAGGAGATGCTCGGGCGGCGCGTGCTCCACGAGGCGCCGGGGAGCCTGGACGGCGCGCGCGACTTCTTCAGCGCGCACGACGAGAAGAGCCTGCGTGACATGCCCGAAGAGGACGGGCTGCTGCGCGGCGAGAAGGAGGCGCAGGAGAAGGAGAAGGCCGCGTCCTGACCGCCAGGCGCCCGCTCCCCGCCGCGCCTGGGCGGAGGCTCCGACTCACCAGCGGAACGTCCCGCCAGCCCCGAGTATGAAGAGCGTGGCGGGATCGCTCAGATCGCTCACGACCGAGACGGCGCGCGCCGTGAGGTCGAGCTGCACCTGCTCGGACACCTGATAGAGGAGGCCTCCGGCAAAGACCTGGCGCTCCAACCCAGGGATCGACGGGAGCGGCTCCAGCGACGCCTCGGCGAAGAGGTCGACGCGCTGCGCGTCCACGGCGAGGAGGCGAACGGAGAGCATGGCCGCGACGAAGTAGTCGAACTCGATCGCCTCGTTCACGCCGAGCACGAGCCCGCCGAGGTTCAGGCGCGCCCTCACGAAGTCGTCGTACTCCCACTCCGCGCCGAGGTTGACCTGCGCGTTCAGGGGGAACTCGGCGGTCGCGAACGTCGTGGACAGGCCGAGACTCAGCGACGGGACGTAGCCAGCGCTCTCGAGGAGCTGGACCTTCACCCCGGGCGCGAACGTCGTGAGGACGTGGGCCGTCTCCTCGCTGACGGCGGTCGAGCCATCCCCTGAGCCGATGTCGACCTCGCTCTGACGATGCTCACCGAGCGAGCTCACGCTCAGCTCGAGGTCGAGGTTGTCGAAGAGGCCGTACTTCACGCGGAGGGAGCCGCCGAACGGGCGCACGTCGGCCTCGAGGGCAGGAGTGGTCTCCGTCGTAAACCCTCGGTACGTCTGGAGGCCGACCTCGAGCCCGAGCTCGCCTTGCAGCGTCCCCTCCCCGACCGTGTTCGGGTTCGTGGTCAAGGTCGCTCGGTCGCTCTCGATCCGTGTCGACTCGGCCAGCGCCGGGGACGTGAACGCGACGAGTGAGAGCAACGAGGCGACGGGCGACGCGGCGCGCAGAAACGATCGATACATGTGTACTCCTGAAAGAAGAGAGAGACACACCTACATAAAACGTCACCCGGTGACAATCAATAACTGAGGATCTCGGAGCCGAGCAGCGACATCGGCGCGACGACCGCGCCGTCCTCGACCTCGTGGAAGAGGTCGCGGACCTCGGAGCCTCGCAGGTCGAGGCGCTCGAGCTCCTCGAGCGTGACCCAGCGCGCCTCGAGCGACTCGTCGTCGGGCATCCGCTTGGGCGGCTTGTCGCTGATCGGACGACCCACGAACTGTCTCTTATACACATCTCCGAGCC
>CAJXPN010000900.1 GCA_913058025.1 uncultured Myxococcales bacterium
GTAGATCGTCGGCAGCGTCAGATGTGTATAAGAGACAGCGTCCACCCCCACGAGGCGCCCGCTCGTCTGGTCCGACCGCCGCGTCGACGTGTACGCGTCGAACGGCACGCAGGTTCACGAGTCGATCGACTCGGGGCAGTTCTTCAGCTCGGACGCGGACCCGTCGTACTCACCCGACACTCTGGCCGCCGGGACCTACTACGTGTTGGTCTCGGGGCGCCCCAACGAGACGTTCCGCCTCGTGACGGGTGACCTGACGGGCTCGGTCGAGTTGAGCGGCAACGAGATGCTCACCAGCGCGCCGAGCGCCCCCGCGCTCGCGGTCGGCGTCGAGCAGCTCTACTTCGGTGACGTGAGCAGCTCGGACAACCGCGACTTCATGACGGTGACGATCCCGGACATCGGCGGCGCGAACCAGACGCTCTACATCGAGCACTACCAGCTCGGCACGACGGTGGCAGACCTGGACGTGGCGGTCTACGACTCCACGCTCTTCCCCGTGGGCAACGCGGGAGAGACGCCTCAGGTGCTCGAGCTCTCGCTCACGCCAGGCGACTACGTCATCGCGGTGCAGTTCGTCGACGACGTGACGATGACAGCGAGCGGTGACTACGCGCTGCGCGTCGGCCTCCGCTGAGGCACGACACCGCGCACACGAGACGCCCCCGCTGGACACATGGCCAGCGGGGGCGTCCTCGTTTCGGGACAGTGGCAGGACGCGTCAGCCTCCGGTGACGACGATCTCGAGCGCGCGCCTCGCGCTCGCCCAGTCTTGCTCCGAGATCGCCTCGGTGAGCAAGCGCGCGACGATGGCGCGGGAGGGTCCATCGAGCGGTCGCGTCGCGATCGCGGCGAGGAGCAACTCCGCGGTGCGGTCGAGGTCGGCCGACGCGCGGGCAGGCGGCGCGTCGGGGGGCGAGAGGTCTTGGGCGTCCGCTGGAGTGGACGGTGCAGACCCAACAGACACAGGCGCCGCAGACGCAGCAGGCCGCGCAGGCGCCGACGAGGTCGGGCGCACGGCGGCGGGGGTGAGCTGCTCGATGAGGGAGAGCGCGCCCTCCCCTGGCGTGTCGTCCTCGAGCGGCGAGTCGAGATCGAGCGCATGGTAGAGCGAGGTGAGGATACCGGAGAGCGGCGGCGGCCACGCGCGCTCGCGGCGCGCGCGCTCGATGAGCGCCTGGAGGCGCCCGAGCGCGTCCTCACCGGAGGGTGCGGGCGCGGCCACGCCGCGGCGTGCGGGTGAGGACGCCGCGCCGATGAAGCGTTGCAGGCGTGAGAGCGGATCTTCAGGTGGTCGCGTAGACATGTCGCCTCCAGAGAGGACAGGAGTTCGTCGCGCCGGAGGCGACGGACGAACAAAATGACACGAGGAAGGAACAAAAACCATTGACTTTCGGATTGGGTAGACTTAGAAAGTCGGTCCCTTCGGAGAGTAACCCGAAGGTCGTGCGGAAGTGGCGGAATGGTAGACGCGCTGTCTTCAGGTGGCAGTGGCCGTAAGGTCGTGGGGGTTCGAGTCCCCCCTTCCGCACTAAAGAGAGAGGCGAATCATCTAAAGGTGGTTCGCCTCTCTCGTTTCTTGCGCCCTCGACGCGTTCGAGCCGCGCGCGATCGCACGATCGAAGTGATTAAACGCGCGCCCGATGCGTCGAAGAGAGCATGCAGCGAGGACTTCGCGGCGAGCACGCCTCAGGGTATAGTGCCGCGATGAGAACGACACGAGACGGAACGGAGGATCGATGAGGGCGAAGCTCAAGATGTGGACGGTCGCGGCGTGCGGCGTGGGGATGTTCTGGGCCGGCGCGGCCAACGCGCAGGGTGAGGAGGCGTACCAGCCGCTCAGGCCGAACGCGTCGAGGATGTTGACCACGGGGGAGTTCAAGGAGAGCCCGCTGGAGCTGCCGTTCGCGCAGAGCGGTGTGCGCTCGGTGGCAGTGTCCAACGGCAACGTGAACTTCGAGCACACGCTCGACGTGCCGTACGCCGAGGTGCTCGCGTTCTTCGACGACCCCAAGAACCGTAAAGACGGCGTCGAGATCCTGAACGCGCGTGTGTACCCGGCTGGAGCCGGCGTGAAGCTGCGTGTGAAGGGGTTCCAGGACAAGAAGGACGGGTCGAGGCAGATCCGCATGGCGCACGACTCCCTGTCGCGCGACTTCGTGTTCACGGTCAGCTCGATGGGAGGGAACAAGACCAAGGTCGAGTTCAAGAACATCGTCTACACGGCGGTCGGCTCGGGCGTGATGCCCGCGCGCACGGGATTCTACCCCGCGTTCAGCGATATGGTCATCCCGTTCGACTACAACTGACTCGGACCGGGGCGCGGTCCGGGGGAGCTCCCCTGGACCCGCCTGAGTGGCTCAGACCATCCAGTTACGCGCCTCGAAGTCGGCGTCGGGGGTGGAGAGCTCGAAGCTAGAGCTGTGGGGGTGCCGCTCGACCTCGACGTCGTCGTCACGCACGGAGACGTCGAGGAAGAGGACGTCGTCCTGGCGAGCGCCGAGCTGGGCGAACGGCACGGCGAGCTCGAGCTCCTCCTTGAAGGCCACGAGCTCGAGGGGGTACTCGACCTCGGTGGCGCCGCTGGTGACGGCGATGCTGCCCTCCCCGGTCGCGGGGGCGATGTCGAGGTAGTACGCGCGCTCGCCGCAGCGGACCTGGACGATGACGTGGACGTGGGCCAAGCGCTCGCGCATGTCCTTGTCGGGCTCGACGCGGACGTAGAGGTTCTCGAGATCGAAGCCGATGTTGATCTCGCGGACGTAGCGCGAGCCATCGAACATCGAGCCGCGGCCGCCGCCGGGGCGGTAGGTCCCGGCGCCGCTCCACTCGTAGAAGAAGTCGGTGCGGCCGTCGATCTGGGGCCGGATGAGGTTACGGCTGTCTCTTATACACATCTCCGAGCCCACGAGACAGGCAGAAATCT
>CAJXPN010000901.1 GCA_913058025.1 uncultured Myxococcales bacterium
AGTTCCCCAGCGGGGAACGCCAAGCCCGAAGGGCGCCGGCGGGGAGGGCAGCCGCGCCTCCTCCAGCCCTCTTCCAAACCGCCAACCACCAGCCAAAATCAGCCTCAAGTGAAGCTGAGGTCCCTGCGAGGGGACCGCGGAGTGAGCGCGAGCGAGCGGCGCCTGGGGGACCGTGCTGCAACACCACCCCCAGCTGATTTCGAATACGCGAACCACGACCAAGAACAGGCGCGAGTGCTGCCCACGCGACCACCCACGCGAAAAAAATCCCCGCGTCCGTATCCTCTCCCTCGACCCGATGGGTCCTGTATGTGAGCGAGAGAGGAAACTGAAGCGAACGAGACGTTGATGAGCGAGATCACCACATGGGTAGAGCGGGTCCAGCGGACCGGAGACGTCGAGGCGTTCCGACGCCTGGTCGAGCGGTTCGAGGGGCTGGCGTTTTCGCTGGCGATGAGGCGTCTGGGAGACCCGTCATGGGCCGAGGACGCCTGCCAGGACGCGTTCCTGGCCGCGTACATGGACCTCGGGCGGCTCGAAGAGCCCGCGGCGTTCCCGGGGTGGTTCAGGCGCGTGGTGTACACGCACGCCGACCGTATCGGTCGGCGTCGGGCGCCCACGCCGATGGAGCACCTGCCCGAGGCGCCCGTGGAGCCCGTGGAGCCGAACACGGACGACCGATACGCGGAGGCGAGGCGCGCGCTGGACGCGCTCCCCGAGCGGGATCGGCTCGTCCTCGAGCTCTACCACCAGAGCGAGCGCCCCGCGCACGAGCTCGCCGCGTTCCTCGACATGTCCCTCCCGCTCGTCAAGAAGACGCTGCGCCGCGCACGCGGCGCGTTGAAACAGGAGCTCGGAGAGATGACACCAGATCGACCACGACCGGACGGGATGCCCGAGCGCGTCGCGTTCTACCTCCACCTACGCCGCGGAGAACACGAGCAGGTGACCCGGGCGTTGCTCGGGCGCCCCGAGCTCGCGAACACGTCGGACCTGCCAGACGCGGAGCCTGCGCGCTGGTACATGCCCTCCTGGGGCAGGTCCACGCCGCTGCTCACCGCGGTGGCGACGGGAGACGACGCGATGTGCGCCCTGCTGCTGAGACACGGCGCCGACCCCAACCTCGCCGGAGGGCATGGCATGAGCCCCCTCCACGAGGCGATCACGTCGAAGAGGTTCGACGTCGTCGCGCGCCTGCTCGACCACGGCGCCGACGCGAACGCGGCCATCCCACGCAGCGGGATGACCCCGCTGCACATCGCGGCGTCTCGAGGAGACGCCGCGCTCACGCGGCGACTGCTGCGCCACGGCGCCGATCCCGATGTGACCGACCTGCACGGCCGGACCCCTCGCGACTGGGCCGACCTGCGAGGACACCACGACCTGTTACCCACCACCAACGGAGGCGCGTCATGACCCTGGATCTCGGAATCAAAGCGCTGAACCTGTTCGCGCCCGTCCCCTCCTCCGGCACCCTCTCACTCGCCGCGCCCGCCGGGCACGGCGCGTTGGTCCTCTTGCTCGAGGTCATTCACAGGTCGCGCGGGCGGCTGGTGGCGCTCGGAGCGGCGTCCAGGACGCGCGACCCTCGCGAGTTCGACTCGATGTTCAACGACTCGGTCGACGACGACCGACGCGAGACCTCGCTGCTCGACGGGGACGCGAGCGCGGAGGCGAGGTGGGCCGAGGTCGAGCGCGCGCTCGAGCGCGCCGCCGAGGTCCACACGCAGACCGGCGACCAGGTCTTCTGCGTGCTCGACGTCGAGGGCCTCACGGGCGTCCCGCCCAGGCCGCTGTACGCTGGCGAGGGTGTGCTCGTGGTGCTGTTCGAGGCGCTGCTCACCCGCGAGGAGGAGGACGAGTCGTGGCACGCGCTCGCTGACACGACGTGGCGGTTCTCGAGCGAGATGGCGCGCGCCGGGTCGTATCCCGCGCTCGACCCGGCGAGGTCTCACGCGCGAGGCGACCACGCCCAGGACGCCGCGCGCGCGCGCTGGAGCGAAGGCGGCGCGTGGGCGAGGCTCCTGGAGATGTACCTGACGCAGCCGTTCGAGGTGGCCGAGTACTTCACCGGGCTCCCCGGCAACCACGTCCCCGCTGAGACGGCGCGCTCGGACCTGGAGGCGTTGATGCGAGGCGACGCCGACCACCTCGAGCCCGAGGCGCTCCGGTTCAAGGGGCCGCTGTCCGACGCGGTGTGAGCGCGCCACGGCTGGACGACGAAGGGCGCGGCCGTGAGGCCGCGCCCTTCGTCGCGTTCAGGCACCCATCATGTGTCAGTCGATGATCTCGAAGGAGAGCTGCGCGCCGTCGGGGAGGTCACGCATCTGGATGTAGAGCTCGGCGTGGAAGCGGTGGAGCTCGTCGGCGCCCGTGGGTCGCAGACTGTACGCGCCGGAGTCGGTGACGCAGCAGAACGGCGGGGGGGCGTGCATCAAGTCACCGAGCTCGAGCGGCGCGCGGCCGCCGTAGCGCGGGAGGTTGTCGCCCTCGTCGTTGACCGAGCCCAGGAACGCCTGGAGCGTCCCCGACACGCGCTCGAGCTCTCCGACCTCTGCGTCGAGGAAGTAGACGGCCTCGCCGCGCAGGATGAACTGATCCCCGAGCATGTTCTGGGCGAAGGCGACGTCGCCGGGCTCGAGGACGTCGTAGACGTCGAAGACGCCGCCGTCGCCCACGACGCAGCCGTCGAGGCGGTGCCACGAGGGGTGGGAGGCGCCGACGCCCCGCATGTGGAAGGCGCCGTCGTCGACGATGAAGCCATCGTGTTGGGCGAGCGCGGCGCGCAACGCGTCGGGGAGGCGAGGGTCGATCTCGTCGGCCGCGCCGGGCGCGGCGAAGGTCACGCCTTCGATCGAGAGACCCAGGATGTGGATCTGTCTCTTATACACATCTCCGAGCCCACGAGACAGGCAGAAATCTCG
>CAJXPN010000902.1 GCA_913058025.1 uncultured Myxococcales bacterium
GAGTTTGTCCTTGTCGATGGGGGCACCCTGGGGGGTGTGGAGGACGTCGAGGAGGACGGTGGGGAGGTCCGAGAAGCGGTAGGTGTTCTCGTCGAAGTGGGTGCGGATGCGCGCCTGGTTGGCGGGGTCGGCGATGAAGGCGTCGAGCTCCTCGGCGGTCGGGACGTTGGGGACGCTGACCACGATGAGGTCGACGATGTCGTGGGCGTTGGACCACGAGCGCCATGCGTCCTCGACGGTGACGTCCTCGAGGAGCTTGGGCGTGAGCGCCAGGCGCATGGCGAGCTGGCGGCCCGCGTGTACGACGTCGTCGCGCGTCAGGCCGAGCTCGGAGAGCGTGACGCCCAGGTTGCGCCCGTCCATGCCCACGACGGGCTCGGAGTCGAACCGCCGAAGGTTCGGGTCGGAGGCGATCGCGGCGTCGATGTCGTCTTTCGATAGCTCGATGCCGCGCTTGCGAGCCTCGGACTCGGCGAGCGCATTCGCCACGAGAGCGCGCGTGACGTTCATATGGACGTAGGGTGTGCGCATGCGGCGAGGATCGGGCTGACGCCGCGCCGCGAGCGCCTCGTCGGGCGCGAAGAGCATGGCGCGGCGCGCGTGCTCTGCGAAGTCCTCGACGCGGACCTCGACGTCCTCGCCGCGCGCGATGATTCCTTCACCCAGGCCAGGCACGCTCGGACTGGTGGTGTGGCTCGGTTCGACGACCGGGGCCTCCTTGGGGGAGGGCTCGGGGAGTCTGGGAGTGGGACGGTCGTCCTTGCATGATGCGATGATGATCGTCGTCAGGATCAGCGCGCACGCTGCTCCGATGTTCCTTGCGTTCATAGAACCCCTCTGCTAGATACTCTCGCTCCGCGCGCCGGGCTCCGGCGGGTGGCGAACCATACGCACCGAATGAGTACGTGGGTTTGAAGAAGAAGAAGAAGTGGCGCCTTTTGAGAGAGGGCGCTTGAGGATAGAACGAAGAGCTTGGAGAAGACCATGACGAAACTCAGCCCTCTGCAGCGCGTCCGCGCCGAGCACGGTACCAAGGCTGCGCTGGCGGACAAGGTCGTCGCACTGCTCTCCCCCGAAGAGGGCGAGGAGCGCGAGGACTTCGAGGCGCGAATCAAGACGCTTAGCAACGAGAGGCTCCTCCGTCTCCACACCGCACACCAGCGGCTCGAGAAGGAGTACGGATCTCGCGATGCTTTGGTAGATGCGGTCGTGAAGGCGCGCTTCCCGGGCGGCAACGCGCCGTACAAGTCCAAGGTCGAAGGCTACCGCATTACGCGTCTGCTCGACCTCGCGCGCTGAAGCGGACGGGCGATCCCAGGTGTGGGTTCGCCCGACGAGCCGCTCGCCGCTGCGCGAGCGGCTTGTCACGCTTCCACAAAACACTTACCATCACTCACCCTTCGCCAGCGCTCTGACTCGATCAGGCTCTCGCGGAAGGGTGCGCGTGTTTTGGCGTGCACGACGCCATCTTGGCGCCCAGGCGCGCCTCCCCACATCGGTTCTCGACACGAGGGAAAGAGCTACATGTCCATTGAGTTCCAGGTCGGAGACCGCGCCGTTTACCCTGCACAGGGCGTCGCGGAGATCGTGGGTATCGATACCAAGGAGATCATGGGGACGAGCCAGACCTTCTATGTGCTCCGAGTGATGGACTCGGACAAGAAGATCATGATCCCCGTGAACAACGTCGCCAACGTCGGATTGCGTGCCATCGTGAGCTCGAAGGAGATCGACGAGCTCTATGACATCTTGCGCGAGCGAGACGTCGATTTGAATCAGCAGACGTGGAATCGCCGCTACCGCGCCTACGTCGAGAAGATCAAGACGGGAAGCCCGTTCGAGATCGCCGAGGTCCTGCGTGACCTCAACCTGCTCAAGTTCCACAAGACCCTGAGCTTCGGTGAGCGCAAGATGCTCGACACCGCGCGGCGCCTGCTCGTTCAGGAGATCGCCGTGGCCAAGGAGAAGACCGAAGAGGCCATCCTCGAGGAACTCGAGCACATCTTCTCGGCCTGAGCCGAGTCGACAGCTACAAAGAGAGCGCGCCCCAGACATGTCCGGGGCGCGCTCTCTTCGTTTCGACTCGAGGGCGAGGAGCACTCACGCGATGATGCTCACCTGGTGAGCCTGGCTCGGAAGCACTCCGACGCGCGACCTCGCGCGATCAGGAGGCTCCCCGACATCACGTCCGTGCGCCAACGCTGGGCGAGCTGATGTTGTGAGACGTGCTTGGGGATGAAGGTGGCCACGAGCTCGTCGTTCGTGTCCCGCAGCTCGATTTGCGTCGTCAGCGCCAGGCGCATCTCTTTGCGCTCGCTGTCAGTCAGAGGCGAGACCTCGCCGCGGGCCTCGCAGTCGCCCTCACCGAAGGCCACGTGGTCCGCCGCGCTCCCGATCGTGAGCCTGACGCGAGCTCCGTCGATGACGTGCGCTTCGCCGCCCGGGTGGAGGCTGAACACCTCGATCTGGGTTCCCGCGTGGGGGAGCTCGCTTAGGTTGCCGTTGCTGTAGGCGTAACCTCGCGGAGAGCCCTCGTAGGGGTCGACCCTCTTGACGGCGTTGTTCCAGCCGAGCTTCTCCATGACCTCCCAGGGTCGTGGGTCCTCATCGAACGCGATGCCCGCGGGGAGCATCGGCTCGAGCGCGGAGACGCCGAACTCTTCGACGACGTAGCCGATCTGATTGCGGAGGTCGTCGCTGATGTGGCAGGCGCCATCGCATGGGATGAGCACGCCCTGGTGGATGCGGCCGTGGTCCTGAGCGGCCTGTGAGAAGCGGCTGAGCTGCGATCGACGAGAGACCTCGACGGCACCCCAGGGTCCCGCTGCGCCCAGCACGCACGCCGCGGCCGCCGCGAGCATCATCTCGGCGATCGGCTGCGCCCGGCCGCGCCATGCGTGGACTGTCTCTTATACACATCTCC
>CAJXPN010000903.1 GCA_913058025.1 uncultured Myxococcales bacterium
GTTCCCCAGCGGGGAACGCCAAGCCCGAAGGGCGCCGGCGGGGAGGGCAGCCGCGTTGCCCCCACCCTCCGTCAAAGACACGCGCCGTTCCCCAGCGGGGAACGCCAAGGGCCGCAGGCCCGGCGGCGGGGAGAGCAGCCGCGTTTCCACCACCTCCACCCGCAGCGCCCCCTCGAACCACGGCGCAGTAATCCGACATCCAGCGACGCCAGGCTCAGAGCGAGATCATGATCGCCGAGATCGCCGCGGGCGTGACGCCGGAGATGCGGCCGGCCTGGCCGAGCGTGCGGGGCGCGACGCGCGCGAGCTTCTGGCGGACCTCGGTTGTCAGGCCGTGGACGCCCGCGTAGTCGAAGCCGGAGGGGATGAGGGCGTCCTCCATGGAGCGCTGGCGGTCGATGAGCTCGCGCTGGCGCTTGATGTAGCCCTCGTACTTGGCCTGGATCTCGAGGACCTCGGCGTCGACGTCGGAGAGGGAGCCGAGGTCGATGCCGGGGGCGATGTGTGCAGCGAGCGGGGTGATCGTGGGGAGCCCGACCCCGTGCCGGCGCAGGAGGAGCTCGAGGGTGGTGCCGGAGCCGAGTGAGCCGACGCCGTGTGCGTCGGCGATGGCCTGGTTCTCGCGGCTGGCGCCGACGGTGGTCCTGGCGAGCGCGTCGCGCAGGGACTCGATGCGGGCGCGCTTGGCGCGGAAGGTGGCGATCTGGTCGTCGTCGAGCAGGCCGAGGTCGTGGCCGCGCTCGGAGAGGCGCCAGTCGGCGTTGTCCTCGCGCAGCAGGAGGCGGTGCTCGGCGCGCGAGGTGAACATGCGGTAGGGCTCGTCGACGCCGCGCGTGACGAGGTCGTCGATCATGACTCCGATGTAGGCCTCGTCGCGCCCGAGGATGAAGGGCTCGCGGCCCTGGAGCGCGAGCGCTGCGTTGACGCCGGCGACGAGGCCCTGGCCGGCGGCCTCCTCGTAGCCGGAGGTGCCGTTGATCTGGCCGGCGAGGTAGAGGCCGGAGACGCCGCGTAGTTCCAGCGTGTGGTCGAGCTGGATGGGGTTCACGAAGTCGTACTCGACGGCGTAACCGGGGCGCACGATCTCGGCGCGCTCGAGGCCGGGGATGGTCGCGAGCATGGCCATCTGGACGTCGAGCGGGAGGCTCGTGGAGAGGCCGCTCGGGTAGACCTCGAAGGTGTCGAGGCCCTGGGGCTCGAGGAAGACCTGGTGTGAGGTCTTCTCGACGAAGCGGGTGACCTTGTCCTCGACGCTGGGGCAGTAGCGCGCGCCGATCCCCTCGATCTTGCCGGTGAACATGGGGGAGCGGTCGGTGTTGGCGAGGATGACGTCGTGGGTGGCCTGGTTGGTGTGGGTGATGTGGCAGGGGATCTGCTCGAGCATCGTGGGCGAGTGGTAGTGGGAGAAGCGGCGGGGCGGGTCGTCGCCGGGTTGAACCTCGAGGCTGGCGTAGTCGATGGTGCGCGTGTCGAGGCGCGGCGTGGTGCCGGTCTTGAGGCGGCCCATCTCGAGGTCGAGCTCGGCGAGCGTGTGGGCGAGCCCGAGCGAGGCGCGCGAGCCCGCGCGGCCTGCCTGGAAGTTCTGGAGGCCGACGTGGCAGAGGCCGCGCAGGAAGGTCCCGGCGGTGATGACGACGGCGCGCGCGGGGTAGAAGACCCCGAGCTTGTCGACGGCGCCGGTGATCTGACGGACGCCGCCGACCTCCTCGATGTGCAGGTCCTCCACGGAGGCCTGCTTGATCGTGAGGTTGTCGGTGTTCATGAGCAGGTGCTGCATGCGCGCGCGGTAGACGCGCATGTCGCACTGGGCGCGCGAGGAGCGCACGGCGGGGCCCTTGCTGGTGTTGAGGCGGCGGTACTGGATGGCGGCGGCATCCGTGATGCGCGCCATGACGCCGCCGAGGGCGTCGACCTCGCGGGCGAGGTGACCCTTGGCGACCCCGCCGATGGCGGGGTTGCAGCTCATGTGGCCGATCGTGTCGACGTTCATGGTGAGCATGAGCGTCTGGTGGCCCATGCGCGCGAGCGCATGGGCCGCCTCACAGCCGGCGTGTCCGCCGCCGATGACGATCGCGTCGAAGGTGCGCGGGTAGGTGAGCATGTGTGCGAGGTCCTGTGGTGCTCGGGGACGTTCAGGGGCAGGCGACGTTCTCGGTGCCGGGGGTGCCGAGGTTGGCCGTGGGGCCGTAGGTGGTGCCCGCGGTGGGGGCGCAGAAGCTGCCCGCGCCGTCGTTCTCGGAGTCGGCCGCGGTGACGCCGACGTAGACCGTCGACGAGAGCTGCTGAGAGGAGCCCTCGGTGGGCGTGCCGTAGTAGGCCTCGTCGATGAGGTCGCCGGCCTGGTTGACCAACCTGACGGTCATCGTGCTTGTTCCGCCGCCGTCGACAGGCGGGGTGTTCTTGAGGATGCCGCTCTTGAGCTTGATGGCGCCGGTGATGCCGCCGTTGGCCGCCGAGTCGATGCTCGTGGCGAGCACGGCGTAGCCGTTGGCGGGGATGACGGCGGCGGGGTCGTCGAGGAGGTTCGAGAAGGAGTAGAGGTTGCCTGCCTCGTTGTCCTCGAGCTTGAGCGAGAAGAGCGGGAGGTCACCGGCGGTGGTGTTGTAGAGCTCGATCCACTCGAAGGCGGTGTCGGCGCCGGCCGGGTCGCCCATGATCTCGGTGATGATGACCTGGCCGGAGGTCGGGAGGTTGGCCGGGAAGGCCTCGCAGACGCCCGCAAGGCACGTGCCGGCGGAGTTGTCGCAGTTGGCCTCGAAGCGCTGGAAGTCACAGAACGGGTTGTTGAAGCGCGTGGGGCGGCAGGCGGGGGTCTCGAGGCCGTAGTCGACGACGGTGTCGGTCCCGTCGCAGGTCGCGGCGGGCTTGGAGCCGCAGTCGAAGCCGGTGCAGGGGTCGATGGGGCAGGCGGTGTTGGCCG